>NZ_JBHYXD010000005.1:8897-70188 GCF_042751995.1 Streptomyces sp. NPDC059371
CCGGGGGGGGGGGGGGGGCGCGCCCCCCCCCCCCGGCGCGGGCCGGGCCCGGGGGGGGTCCGGGCGCCGCGCCCGCGAGGGCTGCGGGAGACGCGGTTGCCGCGTCTCCCGACGTGACCGCACGGCGGGCGGGAGAGGCCGGTGCCGCGTCCGCCGAGGGCGCGGTGATCGCCACCCGTGCGCTGAGCAAGCGGTACCGCGGCGGACAGCTCGCCGTCGACGGCCTGGACCTCACCGTCCCGGCGGGCAGCGTCTTCGGCTTCCTCGGCCCGAACGGCTCGGGCAAGACCACCACCATCCGCATGCTGATGGGCCTGATCGAGCCGACCTCGGGCACGGCGAGCGTGCTGGGGCGGCCCATGCCCCGGTCCGCGCGCGCCGTGCTCCCGCACGTCGGTGCGCTGATCGAGGGCCCCGCCCTGTACGGCTTCCTCTCCGGGCGGGACAACCTCCTCCGGTACGACGCCGCGGACCCGACCGCCGATCCCCGCACCCGGCGGACACGCGTCGGGACCGCGCTGGACCGGGTCGGACTGACCGCGGCGGCGGGAAAGAAGGCGAAGGCCTACTCCCTGGGGATGAAACAGCGGCTCGGACTCGCGGCCGCGCTGCTCCAGCCCCGCCGGCTGCTCGTCCTGGACGAGCCGACCAACGGTCTCGACCCCCAGGGCATGCGCGAAATCCGTGCGCTGGTCCGGGAGCTGGCCTCCGACGGCACGACCGTCTTCCTCTCCTCGCACCTCCTCGACGAGATCGAGCAGGTCTGCACCCACGCGGCGGTGATGACCCAGGGACGGCTGATCGTCCAGGGCCCGGTGGCCGACCTCGCGGCCGGTGCCCGGGGCCGGCTGGTGGTGACCACCCCGGACACCGGGGACGCGGCACGGATCCTCAAGGAGCAGGGCGTCACGGATCTCGTCGTGACCGAGACGGGAGTGACGGCGGAGCCGCCCGATCGTGAACCGGCCGAGCTGAACGCCGCGTTGGTGATGGCGGGCGTCCGGGTCCGCGGCTTCGGAGTGGAACGGGCCTCGCTGGAGGACGCGTTCGTGGCGCTGACCGGGGAGGGTTTCGATGTCGCGGGCTGAGAGTCTGCCGAAGCGGGACGCGGAAAGGGCACCGGAGGCGCGCACGGGAGGAGGCACGCCCCCGGCGACGAAGCCAGGAGACGACGGAGCGGCGGCGACCGGTACGCCGCCGCCCGCAGGAGCGACGACGAGACCCGGAACCACCCGCCGACCCCGCCCCCTGTGGACACTCGGACTCTTCCGCGACGAACTCGTCACCACTTTCCGCCGCTGGCGCACGATCGCGCTGCTCGGGGTGCTCGCGGCCGTGCCGATCCTCATCGGCGTGGCCGTCAGGGTCGAGACCGGCGACGGCTCGACCGCGGGTGGTGGCGGCGAGGGTCCCGCGTTCATCGCGCAGATCACCAACAACGGTCTGTTCCTGGTGTTCACCGGTCTCGCCGCGACCCTGCCGTTCTTCCTGCCGATGGCGATCGGCGTCATCGCGGGCGACGCGATCGCGGGCGAGGCCAACGCCGGGACCCTGCGCTATCTCCTCGTCGCGCCCGCGGGCCGTGCACGGCTGCTGCTCACGAAGTACGCGACGACGATGACGTTCTGCCTGGTGGCGACCCTGGTGGTGGCGGTCTCGGCGTTCGCGGTGGGTGCCCTGCTGTTCCCGCTGGGCGACCTGACCACGATCTCCGGGACCCGTATCGGATTCGCCGAGGGGCTCGGCAGGGCGCTGCTCATCGCCCTGGTCGTGGCCGCGTCACTGACCGGTGTCGCCGCGCTCGGCCTGTTCGTCTCCACCCTCACCAACAGCGGCATCGCGGCCATGGCGACGACGGTCGGCCTCCTGATCACCGTCCAGATCCTCGACCAGATCCCCCAGCTCCACGCGCTCCAGCCGTACTTCTTCTCCCACTACTGGCTGTCCTTCGCCGACCTCATGCGCGACCCCGTCTACTGGGACGACCTCGTCCGGGACCTCGGCCTCCAGAGTCTGTACGTCGCCGTGTTCGGGTCGGCCGCGTGGGCGCGGTTCACGACGAAGGACGTCACCGCCTGAGCGGGCGCGTCACCCCTCGTAGGGGAAACGCGCGAGCGGTGCCTCCTGGGCGAAGAAGCTCTTCGCGCGGGTCAGCGCCGCGGTGTCGTTCAGCACGTCGCCGCGTCGGCTGCCGTTGCCGAGCAGGACTCCGCCGAAGCGCATCCGCATGTACGCCGCCGTGTGGTTCAGCGTGCCGATCAGCGGGTCGGCGACCTCCGGCTCCTCGTGCGCGAGCGCGGTGACGCCCCACAGGGTGCGGCCGGCCAGGGTGGCCTTGAAGTCGACGCCGGGCGTACGGAGCCAGCCCGACCAGTAGTCCAGGTAGCGCTTGGTCAGGCCGGACACCGAGTACCAGTACAGCGGGGAGGCGATCACGATGTCCGTGGCGGCGAGGGTGGCGTTGAGCAGGGTGCCCTCCGTGCCCGAGGCGGGCGGACGTATGTGGTCGCCGTCCCGGCGCAGGTCCGTGAAGTCGGGGAGCGGGTGCTCCGCCAGGGACAGCCAGCGTTGCTCGGCGTCGGCGGGGAGTTGTTCGGCTGCCCTGCGGGCCAGGGTCTCGGTGTTGCCGTCGGGGCGGCTGCTGCCGAGCACGAACAGGAATCGGCGGGTCATGGTTTCCCCCTGAGATGCGTCGGCCTCTAACACTTGCGTGAACAATATATGCATACGCATTTACCGTCCAGACCGGCCCTGCGGGTCGGCTCACCGTCACCCCAGGTTGTCTCGCCCCCTCCGCCCCTACCCGACCCATACCTGGGGCTCCGCCCCAGACCCCGCTCCTCAAACGCCGGAGGGGCTGAAACTGTCGCCCGGCCGGGGCTGGATTTTCCCGGCGCCGGGGCTGAACTTTCGCCGGCCGGGGATGAAATGTGGACCGGCCACCACGACGCAGCCGCAGTCGGCGACGCGCGGGAGGGGACGTGGCGTTACATCAAATGCCCGCAGGCCGGACGGATCAGCAGCCGCGTCCGCCTCGGAACCCCGCTGGGATCCGTTCGGATGCGGGCGGATGTACCGGCGCGGCCCCGACCCACCCACCGGCCGGAACCGGGACGTTCAGGCCGGCCGTGCCCCCGCCCCCAGCGCCCGCCCCTGCGGCACTATCCCCGCGGGGACCGCGCGTTGGCGGGCCGGGGTGCCTGTCCAGCAGGTGCCGCGACGCGCCAGCAACCGCCGCAGCCACAGTTCGAGCGAGACCAGATCCGCCAGCCCGTCGAGCGGCAGCGGCGCCCCCTCCGCGGCCGAGCGCAGCGCCTTGCGGACGACGCGCGCCTCGACGAGCCCCGCCTGCGCGAGCAACGGCGTGTCGAACAGGGAGACGAGGGAATCCGCGGCCACCCGCACGCCCGTCCGGGCCGCCGCGTCGGAGGACGCGTGGGAGGGAGTCCCCCACCCGGGGGGCAGCTCGGCCACCCCGGCCCCCTCCAGCACCGTACGGAGAATCGCCGCCCGCGCCCCGGGCTGCACCCGCAGCGCCTCCGGCAGTTCGCGGCAGGCCCGGACGACCTGGTTGTCCAGGAACGGCGTGTGCAGCCGCTGGAAGCGGATCTCGGCGGCCTGCTCCAGGACACGGATGTCGGCGGCGTGGCGGGCGAGCGCGGCACGGGCGCGGAAATCCCCTGGCCGCTGTCCGGGGGAGACGTTCGGCCGCCCTCCGCCCCCTTGGAGGCGAACCGATACCTCAGCCAGTGCCTCCCCGGTCAGCCAGCGCGCCGCCGGCCCGGGTCTCGCCCAGCTCAGCGCGGCGAGCGAGGCGCCGACCGCGCCTCCGGGATCCTCGAACCGCCGGTGCAGCAACTGCTCGGCGAGGACGTCGACTCCGGTGCGGTACGGCGTACGGGCGAGCTTGCGCGCGGCGCCGTACACGCGCGCGGGGACCATGACCGAGCCGTCGGCCTTCGTCAGCGCGGCGACGGGACGCACCAGGTGGCGCCGTTTGCGGTCCATGAGCAGGTCGGCGAGCCGGGCCGGGTGGGCGTCCAGCACCTGCCGCGCGCCGTAGCCCGTGAAGTGGTCCGCGCTTCCGGAGGCGAGCCGCGCGCGGTGGCGTGCCGCGGTCACCAGGGAGGGGCCCGGCTCGTCGGTCAGCGGCCCCTCCAGGTCCGCGTAGGGGAGCGTCTCCTCGCCCCCGGTGACGACCACGTGGTGCAGCCGGGGATTCGCGGCCAGCGTCCCGGCCCTCTCCAGTTCGGCCTCGCGCCCGCGCACGGCGAGGTCGTTGAAGGTGACCGCCAGGAGCCGTTCCCCGGCGCCTGTGCCGTGTCCGAGGACCGTGCCGGGCGCCCCGGGGAGGCCGGCGGCGAGCAGTGCGAGGGTTCCCGAGGCGAGCCCCCCGGAGAGGTCGGCCCCGATGCCGGGCACCGGCGTCCCGCGGGCGGCGCGCCGCTCGGCGGGTCCCATGCCGGGCACGGGCCCGGGGTCCACGTCGGTGCCGGGCACATGGCGGGGAGCGGAGAGGCGGGCTCGGACGGCCTCCACCAGGGCGTCCCGCACGGCGTCCACGGCGATCGCGGGATCGGCGACGGGCGCGGCGACGGCGAGGGAGGCGACGGGTTCGTACCCGGCGATCTCGCGTGCTCCGGTCCGCAGGATGAGCGTGTGCCCCGGCGGAATGCGGCGCACGCCCTCGTACGGCGTGGAGTCGTGCACCGCGGCCGGTACGTCGGGGGCGGCGAGCATCGCGGCGAGGTGCCCGAAGTCGAGGTTGGCCTCGATGAGGTCGGCGAGCGGGAGGGCGGCGGTGGCGTAGGCCGTACCGCCGGCCCAGGGGGTGTAGAACACGGGCCGGGCGCCGGCGAGGTCGCCGCAGACGGTGACGCGGCGGCCGACCCGGACGACCGCGGTGTAGCTGCCGGACCAGTTGGTGAGGTGGCGCAGTGCTCCGCCGCGCGCGGCGAACAGTCCGACGCGCAGTTCGTCGTCGGAGGCTCCGCAGGTGCCGAGGACGGCGATGCGGTTCTCCGCGTCGGCCTTCACCACGCGCACCTCGTCGGGCCGCCAGTCGCCGACGGCCCAGAGCGGATCCGGGTCGCCCCACAGGAGTTGGGAGCCGACGGGGTGAACGGTCTCGCCGTCGTTGCCCGTGGCGCCCGCCGAGCCGATCGCGGGCGCTCTGGCGAAGGTGCTGCTCCACCCCACCAACCATCGCATCGCCGCCTCCACAGGCTGTGGACAACCAGTGCACCGTACGAACTCGGCACCATGCTGCCACGAAGGAGGCGTACGGGAGGGCCCCTGCGGCGGCTTGCGCTCCCCGGAGTGCGCCCCCACGTGACCGCGCGCGCCACCGCACTGGGGGCGGTGACCGGGCAAATCCCCTTCATACAGGGCCTGTTGAGGAAAACGGAGGACCCCGCACCGCGCCGGAGGAAAATCCACTCCGGACCGCCACCGAACGGGCCCCCGACCCAAAAACACTTCCGCCCGGCGGACTCCCGACCATCAGGACCCTCCGCCCGGCGGACTCCCGACCCACGGGGCGCCTCCCGCCCGGCAGTTGGCCCGGTCCGCCCCCGCGCCCGCGCCCCACGCCGCCGCGCCTCCGCACCCTCCGCACTCGCGTCGGCCGAGCCGCGCAGGCGCCCGGCGAACCCGGAGCCCGTGCGAGGCGCACCTCGCGCACCACCGCCCCCCGACGGTTCGACGCGAATGCGCCCCCGATACGCTCCCTCAGGACGCCCTTAGCGCCCTCAACTCACATGGTGGGAGCCCTGATTGCCCTCAGGAGGGGCCATCGGTTTTCGGCCAAATCGGCGAGCGGTGGACGGGCACGGACACGCTCCGTACAGGCCTTGCGCACCACTTCGGCAACGCACAGTCCGGGAGGCGGAGTTCGCCCCCCGGACCGGTCCGCCGCCCGCGGGGATGTAGGCGGCGGTGTCCCCCAGCCCACTGGATCCAGTACAGCGGGCCGACCCACGCACGTTCCATGGAAGCGCTCCCCACCGTGGCCGGAGAAGAGCGCACGGACGGGCGCACAGCCACACAACAGGAGCACGTCGCGACAGTCCGTACAGTCGTACGGACCACAATCCCGCCAACCGGACGTACACCCCTTAACGCTGGGGATCGGGCGAACTACGCTGAGTTTACGAATGCCGCGTGGTTATGCCACCGCGGCAGCCGTCTGTGTCGAGGGGTGGCGCATGTCCAGGGAGCAACGCGGGCCGAACGAAAAACTCGGCGCCGTTCTCGCCCTCGCGGGAATCAGCAACGCAGGACTCGCGCGTCGCGTCAACGATCTTGGCGCTCAACGCGGGTTGACTCTTCGCTACGACAAGACGTCGGTGGCGCGCTGGGTGTCGAAGGGCATGGTGCCGCAGGGCGCCGCGCCGCACCTCATCGCGGCCGCCATCGGCCAGAAGCTCGGCCGTCCCGTGCCGCTCCACGAGATCGGCCTGGCGGACGCGGATCCCGCGCCGGAGGTGGGCCTCGCCTTCCCCCGTGACGTCGGGCAGGCGGTGCGGTCGGCGACGGAGCTGTACCGCCTCGACCTCGCCGGGCGCCGGGCCGGCGGCGGTATCTGGCAGTCACTGGCCGGCTCCTTCGCCGTGAGCGCCTACGCGACTCCCGCCTCACGTTGGCTGATAACCCCGGCCGACAGTTCGGTGGCGCGCGAGGTGAGTCCGGGCGAGGGCTCCGGGGCGCCGCTGAAAGTCGGCCACAGCGATGTGCTGAAGCTCCGCGAGGCGGCCGAGGACGCCCGGCGCTGGGACTCCAAGTACGGGGGCGGTGACTGGCGTTCGTCGATGGTGCCCGAATGTCTGCGGGTCGAGGCGGCGCCGCTGCTGCTCGGTTCCTACTCGGACGAGGTCGGCAGAGCGCTGTTCGGCGCGTCGGCGGAGCTCACCCGTCTCGCGGGCTGGATGGCCTTCGACACGGGCCAGCAGGAGGCCGCCCAGCGGTACTACATCCAGGCGCTGCGGCTGGCACGCGCGGCCGCCGACGTGCCCCTCGGGGGCTATGTCCTGGCCTCCATGTCCCTCCAGGCGACCTACCGGGGCTTCGGCGACGAGGGCGTCGACCTCGCCCAGGCCGCGCTGGAGCGGAACCGCG
The DNA here is from genome assembly GCF_042751995.1 of Streptomyces sp. NPDC059371. Taxonomy (NCBI): domain Bacteria; kingdom Bacillati; phylum Actinomycetota; class Actinomycetes; order Kitasatosporales; family Streptomycetaceae; genus Streptomyces; species Streptomyces sp. NPDC059371. Next base: position 16,014 of record NZ_JBHYXD010000005.1, read on the forward strand.
GTCTCGCCACGGCCCGCACCATGAGCTTCTTCCGGCTCGTGGAGGCACGTGCCCACGCGCGTGCGAGCGACGCCCAGGCGGCCGGCGCGGCGCTGAAGGCGGCGGAGGGCTGGCTGGAGCGTGCCCGCGACGGCGACAACGACCCGTCCTGGCTCGGCTTCTACGGGTACGACCGCTTCGCGGCCGACGCCGCCGAGTGCTACCGGGACCTGAAGGCCCCGCGTCAGGTGCGCCGATTCACCGAGCAGGCGCTGTCGAAGCCGACGGAGGAGTTCGTGCGCTCGCACGGGCTGCGCCTGGTGGTGTCGGCGGTCGCCGAGCTGGAGTCCGGCAATCTGGACGCGGCGTGCGAGCAGGGCGTGCGGGCGGTGGAGGTCGCGGGGCGCATCTCCTCGGCGCGCACCACCGAGTACGTGAAGGACCTGCTGCACCGGCTGGAGCCCTACGGCGACGAACCGCGCGTGGTGGAGCTGCGGGAACGGGCCCGTCCGCTGCTGATGGCCCCGGCCTAGGCCGGGGACGGCTCCGGTCCGGAGGGGAGCGCCCGGCAGCCCGGGCGCGGACAGGGCGCCGCGGTTCCGCGGCGCGAAGGAAACACGGGGCACTGTCCCCGGGTTTGAGGGCATTGTCAGTGGCGCAGTGCACTATCGAGGCCGGGAGGTGGTGCGGATGCGGAGCGCGTACGACTGCGATGTGCTGGTGATCGGCGGGGGGATCGTCGGTCTGTCGACGGCGTATGCCATCACACGGGCGGCACCGGGCACCCGTGTGACGGTGCTGGAGAAGGAGTCGGGACCCGCTCGGCACCAGACCGGGCGCAACAGCGGGGTGATCCACAGCGGGATCTACTACCGCCCCGGATCCCTGAAGGCGCGGTACGCGGTCAAGGGTGCCGCCGAGATGGTCAAGTTCTGCGCGGAGTACGACATCGCGCACGCCGTCACCGGCAAGCTGATCGTCGCGACGGACAAGTCGGAGCTCCCCCGTCTGCACGGCTTGGTGCAGCGCGGCCGGGAGAACGGCATCCCGGTCAAGGAACTGGGCCCGGCCCAGCTCACCGAGTACGAGCCGGAGGTCCGTGGCCTCGCCGCCATCCACGTCGGCACGACGGGCATCTGCGACTACGTGGCGGTGGCCCGCCGGCTCGCGGAGGCCTCCGGGGCGGAGATCCGGTACGGGGCGCGGGTCGTGCGCGCCGACCGCCGCCCCCACCTCGGTGTCGCCGTGCGCACGGCCGACGGGACGATCGTCCGCGGGCGGGTGCTCGTCAACTGCGCGGGGCTGCACTGCGACGAGACGGCCCGGCTCACGGGCGACGACCCCGGGATGCGGATCGTCCCCTTCCGTGGCGAGTACTACACGCTGGCGCGGCCGGAGCTGGTGCGGGGCCTGGTGTATCCGGTTCCGGACCCCGCGTTCCCGTTCCTCGGCGTCCATCTCACCCGGGGTATCGACGGCGGGGTCCACATCGGCCCCAACGCGGTGCCCGCGCTCGCCCGTGAGGGATATGGCTGGGGAGTCGTCCGGCCCCGTGAACTGGGCGGGACCCTGTCCTGGCCGGGCTCCTGGCGGATAGCCCGGCGGCACTGGCGCTACGGAGCCGGGGAGCTGCGCCGGTCGGTGTCGAAGGCGGCGTTCACGGAGGCCGTGCGGCGGCTGCTGCCCGCGGTGAACCCGGAGGACCTGGTTCCCGCCGCCGCCGGTGTCCGCGCCCAGGCGGTCCTGCGGGACGGCACCCTGGTCGACGACTTCCTGATCAAGGAGGGCCCGAGGACCGTGCACGTGCTGAACGCGCCGTCCCCCGCGGCCACCGCGTCCCTCCCGATCGGCAGGGAGGTCGCCCGCCGGGCACTGGCGTCGCTGGCGGCGGTCTGAACACTCGGCCCGCCGACCACGGCGAACCACCCCGGCCGCGGCGAACCACCCCGGCCACGGCCCACCCACCGGCCGGGCCGCCCGCCGTCGGCCCGCGGACGCCCCGGCGCCGGGACGGACCGGCCCCTGCCGTCGCGCCCGTAAAATCGACCTCACTGTGTCTGATTTCCTCGACTCCACCGAAGAGACCCGGCCCGCCTCCGCCGAGGACGGCTCGCCGCGTCACCACCGTGCCCAGGGCGAGCCCCGCTTCCCCGGCGGTCCGCAGCCGGATCCCGCCGGCTCGCACTTCGAGCGGCGGATCCGGAGTTTCCAGCCGCGCCGGAGCCGGGTGACGACGGGACAGGCCGACGCGCTGCAGCGGCTGTGGCCGAAGTGGGGTCTGGACATCGACGGACGGCGCACGCTCGACCTGGCCGAGCTGTTCGGGGCGGACATCCCCGTCGTGCTGGAGATCGGCTTCGGCATGGGCGAGGCCACCGCGCAGATGGCGGCCGACGACCAGGGGACCGGGATCCTCGCCGTGGACGTGCACACCCCGGGGCAGGGCAACCTGCTCAGCCTCGCCGAGCGGAACAGCCTGGCCAACGTCCGCGTGGCCAACGGCGACGCGATCATCCTGCTCCGCGAGATGCTGCCGCCCGCCTCGCTGAACGGCCTGCGCGTCTACTTCCCCGACCCCTGGCCCAAGAAGCGGCACCACAAGCGGCGGCTGATCCAGCCGGAGTTCCTGGACCTCGCCGCGACCCGTCTCGCACCGGGCGCGCTCGTGCACTGCGCGACGGACTGGGAACCGTACGCCGAACAGATGCTCGACGTGCTGAGCGCGCACCCCGCCTTCGAGAACACCGTGCCCGACGGCGGTTTCGCGCCCCGTCCGGAGTTCCGGCCGCTGACCCGTTTCGAGGGCCAGGGACTGGACAAGGGTCATGTGGTGAACGACCTCCTCTTCCGGCGCGTACAGCATCGAGACCAGCACACCCCGGGCGTCTGACCCGCACACACCTGCCGGCGTCCACCGGGACATCCCGGGGACCCCGGCTGCCGTCGCGGGCCACGCCCTCCCTCGTTAGGGTCAATGCCGTGGCCATCCATCCGCCGTACCCGAACCGGCCCGGTGCCCCCACCGGGCGTGCGCCAAGACATCCGCACTGGTGGCAGCGCGGTTGGGTGCGGTACGGAGCCCTGATCACCCTGCTCGCGATGTCGGGTCTGGTGATCCTCGCCCTCGTCCGCGAACAGACCGGGACCGAGGGCTTCCTGGTCGGTCTCGGACTGGCCGTGTTCCCCGTGCCGCTGCTCATAGCCGCCTTCCGGTGGCTGGACCGGGTCGAACCGGGCCCCTGGCGCAACCTGTTCTTCTCCTTCGCCTGGGGCGCCTGCGCGGCCGCGCTCATAGCGATCGTCGCCAACAGCTTCGCCACCCGCTGGATCGCCATGACGACCGCGGATCCCTCGGGCGCCGACACACTCGGCGCGACCGTCATAGCGCCGGTCGTCGAGGAGTCGGCGAAGGCGGCGGCCGTCCTGCTCGTGTTCCTCTTCCGCAGACGGGACTTCACCGGGATCGTCGACGGTGTCGTCATCGCCGGGGTCACCGCAACCGGCTTCGCGTTCACCGAGAACATCCTCTATCTCGGCACCGCGTTCGGCACCGACCAGCTCAGCGGGGAGAGCGGGATCGCCTCCGTCACCGCGGCGACGTTCTTCGTCCGGGTGGTGATGTCGCCCTTCGCGCATCCCCTGTTCACCGTGCTGACGGGCATCGGCTTCGGCGTCGCGGCACTGTCCGCCGAACGCCAGCACGCGCGCCGGGTGCTGCTCCCCCTGACCGGTCTGCTGCTCGCGATGGGCATGCACGCGATCTGGAACGGCTCCTCGGGCTTCGGCCGGTTCGGGTTCTTCGGGGTGTACGCGGCGTTCATGGTGCCCGCGTTCGGGCTGCTGACCTGGCTCGTCGTCTGGACGCGGCAACGCGAGCTGCGGACCGTCCGCGCCGAACTGCCCGTGTACACCGCCGCGGGCTGGCTGGGCGCGGCCGAGCCGTGGGCGCTCGGCTCGATGCGGGCGCGGCAGCTCGCGCGCGAGTACGCCGGGCACCACTTCGGGAAGGGCGCGGCCCGCTCGGTGGCGGAGTACGAGGCGTACGCGACCTCGCTGGCGTTCCTGCGCCACCGGGGGCGCCGGGGCCGTGCGGGCGCCGACTTCGTCGTACGGGAGCGTGAGTTGCTGGAGGAGCTGTGGCGCCGCCGGGAGATCGCCCGTCCGGCTCTCGCCTACGCGGCCCGCGCCACGGCCCCGCTGCCCGTGCCGTCGCCCTGGCCGCCCCAGGGGTACGGGTACGTGACCCCGCCCGCGCGGCCGTACGGGTGGCCGGTCCAGGCGTCCGCGCCGGCCCCGTATCCCGCGTACAACCCGTACAGCTCGTAGCGCGGGACGGTCACGGCGCGGTGCGCCGGCGGGCATCACCGTGCACCGCGCCGACGGTCCGGCTGTTACGCCGACGCCTGCGAAAGGCGCGTCAGTTCGTCGTCCGTCAGCACCAGGTCCGCGACGCCGAGCAGGGCCGGGAGCTGCTCCACCGTGCGGGCGGAGGCGATCGGCGCGGCGACCGTCGGCTGTGCGGCCAGCCAGGCGAGGGCGACCGTCGGGACGGCGACGTCGTGGGCTGCCGCGATCTCGTCGAGGGCGGCGAGGACCCGTGGCCCGCGTTCCGTGGTGAGGTGCTTGGCCGCGCCGGCCGCCCTCGGAGAGTCGACCGTGGCGCCGGGGCGGTACTTGCCGGTGAGGAATCCGGCGGCGAGCGCGAAGTACGGGACGGCCGCCAGACCGGCCCGGGACGCGACCTCCAGCAGGGCGCCCTCGTAGGTGTCGCGCGAGACGAGGTTGTAGTGGGGCTGGAGCGCGACGTACCGGGCGAGGCCCTCGCGGTCGGAGAACTCCAGGGACTCCCGCAGCCGCTCCGGGGAGATGTTGGAGGCGGCGATGTGCCGCACCTTGCCGGCCCGCACCAGCTCGTCGAGGGCGCCGATGATCTCCTCGACCGGCACCTCCGGCTTGTCGAAGTGCGTGTAGTAGAGGTCGATGTGGTCGGTGCCCAGGCGGCGCAGTGACGCGTCGGCCGCGGCCTTGATGTTGGCACCGGACAGGCCGGGGTACGCGGGGTGCTGGCTGACCTTGGTGGCGACCACGATGTCCGCGCGGTTGCCGCGGCTCTTCAGCCACTTGCCGATGACGGTCTCGGACTCGCCGCCCTCGTTGCCCTCGACCCAGGCCGAGTAGGAGTCGGCCGTGTCGAGGAAGTTGCCGCCGGCGGCGGCGTAGGCGTCGAGCACGGCGAAGGACCGGGTCTCGTCGGCCGTCCAGCCGAAGACGTTGCCCCCGAGGGAGAGCGGGAAGACCTCGAGGTCGGACGAACCGAGTTTGCGAAGAGAAGTCATGTACGGCCTCAACGCCCCTACCGGATGGATGTATTCCACAATCATCGGGCGCGGTGGGCGCGGTGCGCGCCGCCGTCCGCGCCCGGACGACCGACAGCCCTGACGTCGGGGGGGTTGACGTCAGGGCTGCCGGAGATCGGAGATCAGGGGTTGATGCCCTTGCTCTGGAGCCATGCCATCGGGTCGATGCCGGTGGCGGCGCCGCCGGGGTGCACTTCGAGGTGCAGGTGCGGCCCGGTGACGTTGCCCGTGGCGCCCACGCGTCCGATGACATCGCCCGTGGCGACCTTCTGGCCGACGGTGACGCTGATCGACGACTGGTGGCAGAACCAGAGCTCCGTACCGTCGTCGAGGGTGAGGATCGTGCGGTAGCCGTACGCGCCGGCCCAGCCGGCCTCGGTGATGGTGCCGCTGTGGATCGCCTTGATCAGCGTGCCGGTGGGCGCCGCGAAGTCGAGTCCGGTGTGGTAGCCGGAGGACCACATGGAGCCGGCCTCACCGAAGCGCGAGGTCAGCGTGTACGACGAGGTCGGCAGCGAGTAGCTCTTGGCGAGCTCGGCGAGACGCTCGGCCTCGGCCTTCTGCTTGGCCGCCTCCTCCGCCTTCTTCTTCGCGGCGGTTTCCTTGGCCTGGGCCTCGTCCTGCTGCTTGGCGGCGGCCTGGACGGCCTTCTGCGCGGCGGCGGTCTGGACGGCCTTCTGCGTGGCGGTGTCGGCCTGGTTCTGCTGCGACTGGGCCTGCGCCATGATGCGGTCGCGCAGCGCCTCACCGGCGTCGCTGCTGCCCTGGGCCGTGTCGGCGCTGGTCAGACCGGCGGTGGTGAGCGGGGTCGTGGAGCCCTTGGGGGTGCTGGATCCGCCGTCCGATATCAGGGCCTTGGCCGACTCGGTGACCGACGACAGGTCGGGCAGTGAGATCGAGACGGGCGCCTTGCCCGGAGCGGCGCTGGCGATGCCACCACCACCGACGGCGGCTATGACACCGACGCCGAGAACCGTGGAGCTGCGGGCGAGTCCTCCGCCGCGCTGCTTGCCCGTGCGGTGCCGGCCGCGGACGGGAGCGAGGGAATCCGCGGTGGGGTTCCACTCCTCCCAGGGGCCCTCGTCCTTGCCATAGCCGAAGGTGTGGGCTTCGTTCGGCGTGAACGAGGTTGGCTGAGCGGGCCGGTTGGACGCCACCTGGGCGCACTCCTTTCCTTCCTTGCCGCCTACCGGGTTAGCTGACGGGTTCGGAGCAGGAAGGTCTCCTACGCGCGTACGGCCACCGTGCTTCCACGGCGGAATACGCTCGATTCACCCCACGAGTTGGTTCCCCGGTTCCCTTACGGGATTCGGCGCGTGCGCACGGAGCCGTCTCTTGTGACGGTTGTGACGACCGCGCTGCGTTATCGAACGTTAATAGACCCAGGCACCGAATTCCAAGCTGTTCTGACTGATCATTAACGCCTCTTGGCCAGGACTTTGGGGTCACGGACGATGAAAAACGGGCGAGTTGACCACGTGGCGCTTGCACGGATTTCCCTGACGGTAAGTCAGTCGTTATGCGGAGGGGCACGGTCCGATCACTGCTCGTGACGCCGGACGGCGAGCAGCGCCATGTCGTCCGTCAGCGGGCCGCCCGTGTGCTCGCGGACCGCCTCGAAGAGAGCGGTCAGCAACGCCTCGGGGCCGGGAAAGACCCGCCCGGCCAGCCAGGCGGCCGGATCGAAGAACTCCCCCCGCGCGTCGCGGGCCTCGGACAGTCCGTCGGTGTGCAGGAGCAGCGTCGCCCCGCGCGGAAATCCCTCCCGCAGCGTCGGGGCGGGCAGGCTTCCCAGTTCACTCATCCCGAGCGGCAGCGCGAATGACTCGGCGGTGAGGGTGACGAGCGTGCCGTCGGGATGCAGCAGCAGGGGCGGCGGATGGCCGCGGTTGACGACGCGTACGACCTCCTCGCCCCGCGGGACCTCGGCGAGGACGGCGGTCGTGAACCCCTCGACCGCGTCGATGCTGTCGCGCCGGGTGCCGGCGCGCGTCAGCGCCCGGTCCAGGCGCTCCGCGACACCCCCCAGGGTCGCCTCCCGCTCTGCCGCCTCCCCGAACGCCCCGACCACCGTCGCGACGGCGGCCACCGCGGTCATCCCCTTCCCCCGTACGTCCCCGACGACCAGCCGCACGCCGTACGGGGAGTCCTGCACCGCGTACAGGTCCCCGCCGATGAACGCGTCCTCCTGGGCCGCCTCGTACCGGGCCGCGACCTCGAGCCCGGCGATCCGCGCCTCGGGCTCGGGCAGCACGGCGCGCTGCGCGAACTCGGCGATCTCCCGGACGGAGGCGAGCCGTTCGTCGCCGCGCCGGACCACGGTGTTGATGAGGACGGCGAGGACGGCGGCCGTCGCCACGGTGACCACCTCGGTGACCGCGTCGACCTGAAGGACGATGTCGAGCACACAGTGCGTCACGAGGACCGCGCCCACGGCGAGGACACCGGCGAGAACGGTTCCGCGCAGCGAGTAGAGGGGCGCGGCGACCAGGGGCGCGGCCGCGAACAGGGGGGCCGCGGTGAATTCCGACGGGGTGAGGTAGTCGTAGACGATCCCGGCGGCGACGAGCAGCACGGGCAGGGCCCGGACGAAGGCGCGTGCCCTCACGATCCGGCGCGGGTCCGCTGCCGCCGGACCGGGCGACGGGACACTCCCGGACCCTCGGACACCGCGGGACGGCCGGCCGGCCCGGTCGTGAAACTGTCCGGTCCGCCGCTCACCTCCTGGCTGCCCCACCCGTCCAGAAGAACCGGCGCGGAGGCGGCGGGCAACCCCTGTGGCCCGACCGGGGGAGAAAGGCGCCGCCCGCCGGAACGGAACCGGCCGGAGAAAGACGGCGGGACAAACACCAAGGGCCGGAACTCATGAATCCGAGTTCCGGCCCTTGGCCTTCAGTAGCGGGGACAGGATTTGAACCTGCGACCTCTGGGTTATGAGCCCAGCGAGCTACCGAGCTGCTCCACCCCGCGTCGTTGAAATCAGTGTACGCCATCCGCGGGACCCGAAGCACACCCGTTCAAACCCGCCCCTCCAGCGGCGCGGGCACCCGCTCCCTACCGGGCCGCCAGATGCCGGTTGGGGGCCTCGGCGCGGTCCGCGTACTCGGGGAGGACGACGACCTCGGCGCCCGCGGCGGCGAGGAGCCCGTTCCCGTCGGCGTCCGTGACGAAGGTGTCGGGCTCGCGCCAGGCGGTGACGACCCGCCGTACACCGGCGTCGAGGATGAGCCGGGCGCACGGCGCGGGCCGGGAGGCACGGTGGGCGCACGGTTCCAGGCTGCTGTAGACGGTGGCGGCGGCCAGCCGGGGATCGGCCGGGTCGATCTTGGCGAGGGCGGCCTCCTCGGCGTGCACGACGGGGTCGCCGCCCTCACGGGAGTGGCCCCGGGCCAGCTCGGTCCCGTCGGCGGCGACCACCACGGCGCCCACGCTGAACGCGGTCTTCGAGGGCGGGCACAGCTCCGCCAGCTCGCAGGCGAGCTCCAGCCACCGCCGGTCGGCGGCGGAGGCGAGCGAGCCGGTGCCGGGCGCGGTGGGGACGTACCGGATGAGTACGACGTCGCCGACGGGCCGGGTCTCCACCAGCCGCATCCGGCCCGGGGGGTACGCCCCGGTCCCGAACAGCCGCGGCGCGTCCGGCTGCCCGACGAAGAGGGGGGCGACGGCGAGCTGCAGTTCGTCGGCGAGCTGCTCGCGCACGAGCTGGGTGTGGACCTTGCCGCCTCCTTCGACCATGAGGCGGCGCACCCCCCGTACGTCGTGAAGGTGTTCCAGCAGCACCCGCCAGTCGAGTCGGGGGCCGGTCGGGACGACGTCGACGCCGACGAGGCCGTCGAGCGCGGCGGCCGCGCGCGGCGCGCCCTCGTCCGTCGTGTAGACGACCTTCTCGCCGCCCGTGTGCCAGAACCGCGCGCGCGGGTCGAGCTCGCCGGAACCGCTGACGGTGACCTTCAGCGGATACTCGGGACGGCCGCCGGCGACCCGGGCCGCACGCCGTTCGGCGGAATTGACCAGGAGCCGCGGGTTGTCCGTGCGCAGCGTGCCCGCACCCACCAGGATCGCGTCGCTGGACGCCCGCACCTCGTCGACCCGGTCGAAGTCGGCCGGGCCCGAGAGCAGCAGCCGCTCGGGGCCGGTGTCGTCCAGGAAGCCGTCGAGGGAGACGGCGGCGGACAGCAGGACGTAGGGACGGGGCATCGGGACGCATCCTCCGGTCGCACGCGCACAGGAATCCGAGCGCAGTGGTTCAAGTTTTAAACAATACCTAGACTGGTCTCATGACGACCCGCTGGCTCTCCGCCGCCGAACAGCGCGCCTGGCGCTCGTACATCTCCGCGACCTCCCTCCTGGCGGACGCCATCGACCGCCGGCTGCAGGCGGAGGCGGGGATGCCCCACCTTTACTACTCCATCCTGTCCCGGCTGTCCGAGGCTCCGGACCGGCGGCTGCGGATGACCGACCTCGCCGAGGCCCTGAAGATCACCCGCAGCCGGCTGACGTACGCGGTGGCGCGGCTGGAGAAGGACGGCACGGTACGCCGTGAGGGCTGCCCCACCGACAAGCGCGGGCACATGGCCGTCCTCACCGACGAGGGCATGACCCTTCTGGAGCGGGTGGCGCCCGCGCACGTCGAGACGGTCCGGACGGCGGTCTTCGACCATCTGACCCCGGAGCAGGTGGGGCAGCTCGAGGAGATCTGCGGAACCATCACCCGGGCCATCCAGAGCGGAGATCCCGGGGCTCCCGGGGAGGATCTGCCGTGGCGGCGGCGTTCCTGCTCCTCGTAGAACGCCCGAGGGGTGCGCGTAGAAGACCCGAGGGGTGCGTGAACCCCGTTGCTTGAAGTTTTAAGCAGATGTAGGGTCTCGTTCCGGGGCTGTGCTTCAAATCTGAAGCACAGCCCGTACGAACCCGCCGGACGGAGAGACACCATGCGCGACCACCCCACCGCCACCGTGCGCACCCGCGTCCGCGTACCCCTGCGCTTCGGCGACGGCTACTCCGTCGACGCCGAACTCGTGACCTTCCACGGCCTCGACGACGGCAAGGAACACCTGGCCGTCGTCCTCGGCGAGCCCGGCGCGAACCCGCTGGTACGGCTGCACTCCGAATGCCTGACCGGCGACGTGTTCGGCTCGGCCCGCTGCGACTGCGGACCCCAGTTGCGCGAGGCGGTGGAGCAGATCGCGGACCGCGGCGGCGTCCTGCTGTACCTGCGTCAGGAAGGCCGCGGCATCGGCCTCTACAACAAGCTCGACGCGTACGCCCTCCAGGACCAGGGACTCGACACCTACGCCGCCAACGCGGCCCTCGGCCTGCCCGAGGACGACCGCGACTACACGGCGGCCGCCCAGATGCTCCGGGCCCTCGGCATCGACTCCCTGGACCTGCTGTCCAACAACCCGGACAAGGCCGAACAGCTCCGCGAACTCGGCATCACGGTCTCCCACCGCGTCCCGACGGGCGTCTTCACCACCGCCCACAACGTCCGCTACCTGCGCGCCAAGGTCCTCCAGACCCAGCACACGCTGCCGCTGCCGGAACTCACGGAGCACGCGGGGCTCTCCGGCCTCTCGGCGGGCTGACACCCCGACAACGAAACAGGCCCCCGGCTCGGACACCTCTGAGCCGGGGGCCTTTCCGTAGACCCTGTGGGACTCGAACCCACAACCAATGGATTAAAAGTCCACTGCTCTGCCAATTGAGCTAAGGGTCCCCGCACCGGAAAACACCGACACGGCGCACCGGCCCGCGCCGATGCATCCCCGAGCATAGCGGGACGCGGCCGGGACTCCGATCGGGTATCGGTGACCCGGCCACGCCGAAAGCCCACAAGGTCAGGGATCGACCGGTTCGGGTGCACCCTTGCGGGCGGCCTCACGGGCGATCGTGCGCTGATGCCCGGGGTTGAGGAACCAGTGACGGGCCGAGGCCAGCCACCAGGCCGCGGCGAAGCCCAGGACGACGAGCACGGCGACCGGGGCGTAGTTGAACGTCTCCCAGGTGACCGGGGAGACCTGGGGCAGCATGAACAGGACCGTGATGACGGCCACCCAAACAACCGCGACGATCCCGACGGGACGGGACCAGCGGCCCAGATGCCAGGGCCCGCGCTCGAAGGCGTCACCCTTGCGCACCCGCAGCAGCGTCGGGATGACGTACGCGACGTAGAGGCCGATCACCGCGATCGACGTCACGGCCGCGTAGGCCGCGTAGTTGATCAGGTACGGCAGGCCGAGCAGCAGGGCGCCGCCCGCGGCCAGCCAGACCGCCGCCACGGGGGTCCGCGTGCGCGGATGCACCGTGTGCCACACCGAGGAGAACGGCAGCGCACCGTCCCGCGAAAAGGCGTAGATCATACGGCTGTTGGCGGTCACGGACGCCATGCCGCAGAAGAGCTGCGCGCCGATCACGACGAGCAGCAGGAGCTTGCCGGCCGTCGCGCCGAGCGCGTCCAGCAGGATCTGCGCCGGGGGCGCGCCCGTCGCCGAGCCCAGTTCCTTGTCGTAGGACTGGATGGCGAAGGTGAAGCCGAGGAGCAGGACGAATCCGGCGATCCACGAGGTCCAGATGGAGCGCACGATGCCCTTCGGCCCGGCCGTGGAGGCGTCGTGGGTCTCCTCCGTCATGTGGGCGGAGGCGTCGTACCCGGTGAACGTGTACTGGGCCATGAGGAGTCCGACGAGGACGACGTAGACCCCGCTGCCCCAGCCCGTGTTGTTGACGAACTTCGTGAACACGAAGTCCGCCGACTGGTGGTGGTCCGGCGCGAAGGTCAGCGCGCCGACGATGACGGCGACGCCGACGACGTGCCACCACACGCTGATGCTGTTGAGCAGGGCGACGATCCCCACGCCGAAGGTGTTGAGGAGACCGTGCAGGATCAGGATCGCGGTGAACAGGAGGATCGTGCGGCCCGGCGTCACCCCGAAGTCGAACTGGAGGTTCAGGTAGGCGCCGAGGAACAGCGCCGCGCCGAAGTCGATGCCGGCGGTCACCGCGACCTGGCCGAGGACGTTGAACCAGCCCGTGAACCACGCCCAGGCGGCCCTGCTGCGTTCCGGGGCGAGCCGGTGGGCCCAGAAGTACAGCCCGGCGGACGTCGGATAGGCCGAACAGATCTCGGCCATCGCGAGCCCGACGAACAGCGTCATCAGTCCGACCGCGACCCAGCCCCAGATGATGACGGCGGGACCGCCGGTGTTCATCCCGAACTGATACAGCGTCAGGCAGCCCGACAGGACCGAGATGATCGTGAAGGAGACCGCGTAGTTGGAGAAAGCCGACATGCGGCGAGCGAGAACCTGCGTGTAGCCGAGCTGGGCGAGCCGCTCTTCGTCCGACAGCCCAGTCGCTCTGGCGTCATCTGTCATGCACCCAGCGATTCCCTCGCCGAGTGCGTGACATGCGCCGTGCCGATGGGAAATGTGGCTAGAAAAGGCCCTTGTAGCCCTGCCAGCCGCCGACGATCTTCACGCGCGGGCCGAACGAACCCGTCCCCGTACCGGCGTTGCGGTAGACGTTCCCGGAGGTGTCGCGCTCGACCAGGTCGTTCTTCCCGTCGCCGGTGATGTCGCCGGCCCCGACGATCGCGTCGTACGACGCGCCCCAGGCGGAGAACACCTTGACCCGGTCCTTCAACAGGCCGGTCCCGGTGCCGTTGTAGCGGTACAGCGTTCCCGCCTTGTCCCGCGCGAGCACGTCCCCGATCCCGTCACCGTTCAGGTCCCCGGCGCCGACGATCTTCGTGTATCCCGTCCACGCCGTACGGATCTTCTTGCCCGCGGCCAGTGTTCCGTCGCTCTTCGCCGCGAACAGGTGGATGTCGCCGGTCGAGGCCTTCCGCGCGAGCAGATCCGGCCGCCCGTCACCGGTCAGGTCGCCGGGCGAGGTCAGGACGTCGTACGCGTTCCAGCCGGTGCCGAGCGCCTTGTACGAGGTCGAGGGGGTCGGCGCCGTGCCGCACGCGGGCCTGTAGCCGCGCAGGGACCCGTCGCTCATGCGCACCAGGACGTCGTTGCAGCGGTCGCCGTTCAGATCTCCGAACGGCACCGCCACCGTCTTGGCCGCCCAGCCGTTGCCCGTGACCTTTCCGGCGAAGCCGCCCTTCCCGTCGCCCTGCTGGAAGGTCAGTCCTCCCGAGGAGTTGAGGGTCAGCAGATCGCCGGTGCCGTCCGGGGCCCCCTCGGACCCGACGTGGTCGTGGCGCACCGGGCTGCCGCCCTTCAGCCGGACCGTGCCGCGCACCTGGAGCGGGGCGCCGACACCGTCCGCGGGCGTGACGGACACGGTCCAGTCGTAGGAGCCGTCCGGAGCGAAGGCGTCGCCGGGGAGCGCCGGGTCGTCGCCGAACCAGCCGACGTTCACCTCACCGCGCGCGGGACCGTTGTCGCGGCCGTCGTCGTAGGTCTTGCCGGTGGCGCGGTTGCGCGCGCTCACCGTCCAGTTCGCGGCCGGCTTCGACAGCAGCAGGGTGGCCAGGGTGTCCGGAGTGGTGTCGATCGTGTGGGCCCGGACGGACGGCACGTTCTCGGCGGGCGCCAGCAGCCGCAGCGGCTGCTGGGCCACTCCGGACGGTACGAGGTGCACGCGCTCCTGGCCGTCCACGTAGGCGGCGTTGGCGCCGGACTCGTCGACCGTCCAGCGCACGTCCCGCTGCGAGATCCCGGTATCGGGCAGATCACCGATGACCCGGCTCTCGGCGCTGCCGCCCGCGACCGTCGTGAGCGTCAGCTTCCCGGCCGCCCTGTCGTGCGTGACGACGTATCCGTCGCCGAGCTTCGCCTCGCCGGCGGGCACGGCGACGGACTTCTTCGCCGTACGGTCCCAGACCCCGGCCCTGCCGTCACAGGTCCAGTAGATCCAGCGGCCCAGGGCCTGGAGTTCGGTGGGCACGCAGCCCGCGTCGGTGGTGAGGGTCTCGGTCGTCCGCTTCGCGGTCAGGTCGTACGCCGTGAGGGAGCCGGGCGTGGAACCCGCCGTCCAGAGCACGTCACCGGAGAGCGCGGCGGCGCCGGGGGCGCGGGTGAGCACCGGGGCTCCGGCGTTGTCGAGCGCGTACACGTACTGCTTGTCGGCGGCGGTGTGGACGAGGTACCGGCCCGAGACGTCGGTGATACGCCCGCCCGCGGGCACGCTCCTCTCCCAGAGGTCGTTGCTCCCCGGCCCGTTGACCCGGATCAGGTCGTTCGTCGCCGTGGAGTGCTCGAGCCAGGCGATCCGGCCGTCGGCCGTCCCGTGGATCTCGGAACACGCCACGTCCGTCGTCGGGCAGGAGGCCATGGACACGGTCTCCGCGTAGGGCGTGAACTCGGACCGCGCACCGTAGGCGGGGGTGCCGGTCGCGGCGACGGTCCGTACGTAGTCGTCCCGTTGTCCGCGCCGGCTGTCGTCCGTGATGACGAGACGGCCCTGGTCGAGGGAGATCCCCTGGACGGGGGCGGGCGGCTCGGGCAGCGGCCTGACCTGCGTGACGACGGGGGCGCCGTCCGGGCCGGAGATGATGCGCCGGATCCCCCAGTCGTCGGCGCCGGTGCGGCCGATCTTCACGGCGGAGCCGCCGGGGCCGGCCGCGATCCCGTAGTTCGAGGACGGCATCAGCGTCACCGCCTGCCCTCCCGAGATCGGCTGCGCGGTCACCTGGTTCACGCCGTTGACCAGCCAGTCGCCGACGACCGCCAGGTCGTGGGTGGCGTTCGCGCCGTCGGCGGTCCCCGCCAGCACGACCTCGGCCGGTACCGCCGACAGGTCCGCCCGGGGCAGCACCAGGACCTTGGCCTTGTCGTAGGCGAAGACGACGACATGGTCCGGCGCGATCAGCACCCTGCTGTACGCGACGGGAAGCGGACCGCTCCAGCTCTGCACCTGGCCGCTCTCCCGGTCCACCGCGACCAGACGCATCTCGCCGTCCAGCGACGCCCGCAGGAAGACGCTCCTGGCGTCGGCACCCGCGGGCTGGGCGAGCTGGAGCCCCGCCGGTCCACCGCCGACGGTCACGTCACGGGTGCTTCCGTCGGGCCCGGGCGTGAGCAGGTGAATGGTCCGGGTGCTCGTCCCGTCCGCGGCGGGCTCGTTGCGGAACCCGATGGCCAGGTTGTCGAAGGCCGTGAGATAGCCGAGGCCCGCCGGGACCTGGATGCCGCGGGACGTGCCGTCCGTCGCGTCCCAGAACTCCACCCGGCCGTCGGTGTCCTTGTACGCCAGGACATCGCTGCCGGTGCCCGTGGGGGACAACCCGGTCCGCTGCGGAACGGGGAAGGACTCACCGTCGGAGTACCGCGTCCACAGCAGGCCCGCCCGGCCCTCCTGGGTGTGGAAGACGCCCTGCGCCCCGGCGCCGTCGTGGCCGGAGCCCGTCGAGGTGGTGCGGATCGCGGCCGTCGTGTAGGAACTCCGCAGCGCGGCGGGGACCACCGTCTCCTGAGCGGCGCCCACCGCCGACGCCGATGTCGGGAGCAGCGGGACGACCCCACCCGCGAGGAGCGTCGCGGTGGCCGCGACGAAACCGGCCCGTCTCGCTCGCGCGGAACGGACGAAGGCATGGTGAAGCAAGGGATCCCCTCCCGGAACAGTGAGGAGAGGCGTCTACCGTCCCCGGCGTCGAACCAGCCCTCGGCCGTCGCATCCCCCACATGAAGTCGGCTGATCCTACTGGGAGTCGGGAGGGAGGAGGACAACATTTTCCCGCGGCCCGCACCCCCGGAAACGACGATGTGGCCCCCACCCGAATCGGGTGGGGGCCACATCACTTCACTGATCTACTCGGCGTCAGCCGTTGCGCTTCCAGCGCGGCTTCTCGTCGCGGCGGAACGAACCGGTGCCGGTGCCGGTACCCGTCGTGCGGTGGTCGTCGCGGCGGGCGGCCGGACGGTCGTGGCCGGAGCGGAAGCCACCGCTCGCGGGACGGTCGCCGCCCTGACGGTCACGGTTGAAGGGACGGTCGCTGCCCCGGTGGCCGCCACGCTCGTCACGACGCTCGAAAGAACGGCCGCCACGGTCGTCACGGTTGAAGCCGCCACCACGGTTGTCGTCACGACGCTCGAAGGAACGGCCGCCACGGTCATCGCGGTTGAAGCCGCCACCACGGTTGTCATCGCGGCGGAAACCGCCACCACGGTTGTCGTCACGACGCTCGGAAGAACGGCCGCCACGGTCATCGCGGTTGAAGCCGCCACCACGGTTGTCGTCCCGGCGGAAACCGCCACCACGGTTGTCGTCACGACGCTCGTAGTTGCCACGCTCGTCACGACGCTGACGCGGCTCGTAGGCGGGACGCTCGTCCGCCTCGACGACGACGGCCTCGGCGGCCGGGGCCTCGACGACGGCCTGCTCGGCGGCCTCGGCGGCGGCGGCGACCGCCACCTCCGGGTCCTCGCCGCGCTCACGGGCGGCGCGGGCGACCAGACGGTCGGCCTCGCCGCGCAGCTCGGCGGCACGGCGCTGCGCGCGCTCCAGCTCCTTGGTGAGCTGCGTGACCTCACGCTCGGCCTGCTGGGCGGCGTCGCCCGCGGACTGGGCCTGGACCTCGGTCATCGACCGGGCGCCGGTGATGTCGGCGACCTCGGGCTCGAAGGCCGTACCCGAGTTGATGATGTGACGCGCGGCGTCGACGCCCGCGTCCTCCATCAGGCGGAA
Organism: Streptomyces sp. NPDC059371; assembly: GCF_042751995.1. NCBI lineage: Bacteria > Bacillati > Actinomycetota > Actinomycetes > Kitasatosporales > Streptomycetaceae > Streptomyces > Streptomyces sp. NPDC059371. The sequence goes on from NZ_JBHYXD010000005.1 coordinate 32,984, forward strand.
GATCTGGCGGCGCTGGTGCGGAAGCGACAGCGACACGACGGTGCCGGAGCGGCCCGCGCGAGCGGTACGGCCGGAGCGGTGCAGGTAGTCCTTGTGGTCGCCGGCCGGGTCCACGTTCAGGACCAGGTCGATGCCGTCGACGTGGATACCGCGGGCGGCGACGTCGGTGGCGACGAGCGCGTTGACGTAGCCGTCCTTGAAGTCGGCCAGCGTCCGGGTCCGGGCGCCCTGGGTCATGCCGCCGTGCAGGGCGTCGGCCTTCACACCGGCGTCGCGGAGCTGCTCCGCGATGCGGTCGGCGCCGAGCTGGGTGCGGACGAAGATGATCGTGCGGCCCTTGCGGGAGGCGATCGCGGCGGTGACCGGCGCCTTGTCCTTGGGCTTCACGATGAGGATGTGGTGCGACATGGTCGTGACGTTGCCCTGGGCGCTGTCGACCTCGTGCGTGACCGGGTTGGTCAGGTAGCGCTTGACCAGCGTGGAGATCTCGTTCTCCATCGTGGCGGAGAACAGCATGCGCTGGCCGCCGGCCGGGATCTGGTCGAGCAGCTCGGTGACCTCGGGCAGGAAGCCCAGGTCCGACATCTGGTCGGCCTCGTCGAGGACGGCGATCTGGGTGTTCTCCAGCGAGCAGGCGCCGCGGTTGATGATGTCGCGCAGACGGCCCGGGGTGGCGACGAGGACGTCGACGCCGCGCTCCAGGGCGTAGATCTGGTTGCCCATCGACGTACCGCCGCAGACGACCTTCATCTTCAGGCCGAGGACGTCGCCGTAGGGCTGCAGCGCGTCGGCGACCTGCATGGCCAGCTCACGGGTCGGCGTCAGGATGACGGCGCGCGGCTTCTTCTTCTCGGTGTGGCCGCCGGCGAGCTGCGCCAGGGTCGGCAGACCGAAGGAGAGGGTCTTGCCGGAGCCGGTGCGGCCACGGCCGAGGATGTCCTTGCCGGCCAGGGCGTCCGGGATGGTCGCGGCCTGGATCGGGAAGGGGGAGGTCACGCCGTTCTGCGCGAGCTTGCGGACGACGCCCTCGGGGAGACCGAGGTCGGAGAAGGTGAGCTCGGGGGCGGCGGACTCGGTGGTCTCGACAGCCTCGATCGCCTCGATCGTGGCCTCGACCGCGTCGTTGTTCTCGTTGTTCTCGGGCACGACGACGTGATCAGTACTGGAAACAGACATGCGAAATGCGAACCTTCCGGAGTTTCTTCGGCACGCGCCCAAACTCCGTGAAGTCGCAAACGACCGCCTCTATGCGGTCCGGCCACGGCAAGGGAGAGTACGCGCCACGCGGCGCTCTCTGCGGCGGCGCCGGGCAAATGGGATCAAACGATCTACTACCATACGCACCCTTCCCCCATGAAGGCAAACTGAGCCCCATACGAGCAGGTGAGGGTGCATTCAAGCCACCTGCTTGCGTCACCCACGCTACCCCCCCCACGCCGACGGCGCTGTTGAACAGGCCACATCCACGCCTCCAACGCCCGTGAACCCCGCCACATCGGCCTCGCGGAGGTAGCCGCCGGATCCGCGGGGCGGAATCCGCGGACGCCCCGCTCCCGTGCCGGCTACACCGGTGAGCCCGCCTCGGGGGCCGGTTCCCGTTGGATCAGCTGGGTCACCGGCTGTTCGTGCGCCGACGACGACGGCTCCGGGGTTCCGGGGTCGGGCGGCGACGATGGGGAGACCGGCGGTGGCTCGGGCGACGGCTCCGCCGACGTACGCGTGGGAGTCGGCTCGCCCCCGGGCGGCGTGGAGGCCTTTGAGGGGGCCCCGTCCTTCTCCGTCGCCTTCGCGGACGGCTTCGCGCCCGGGGACGCCGACGCGTCGCCGGACGCGGACTCCCCCGGCTTCGCGGAGGCCTTTCCGTGCCTGCCGCCCTTTCCGCCCTTCCCGCTGTTCCCGCTGTACGACCCGACCCCGCCGCCGACCGCCGCGGACCCGTCGCCGGGCACCCCGTCGGCCCGTCTGTCCGCCGAGTGGGAGGGCCCCGGCCGCCCCGCGTCGTCGCCGACACTCATGCAGCCGGCGGTGGCGGCCACGGCCAGGACCGCGGCGACCAGACGGACGGGTACGTACAAGGCGCGCACGGGCGGCCACCTCCGAACGGGGTGTCCCCCGCTCGGAAGGAGCCGGGAGCGTGGGGAGAAACGGGAGTTCTCCCTGTCCAACTCCCGCCGCCCGCGGGAGGACACGCGCCCTCCGGGCCCAACCGGGCCCGGAGGGCGCCCCCGTGAAGCCCGCGCTCCCCGCGCGGCGAGCGCGGCCGGGGAGATGCCGCGGGTCAGTCGATCGCCAGCGGGGCCTGCGGGGCCAGCGCGGCCGCGATGCGCTGGGCGACCACCTCGGCCTGGTTGCCGTCGGGGGTGTCCTTGGTCTTGGTCGCGTTGACCGCGATGGCGAGACCGTCGGACGGGAGATACGCCTGGATCGCCGCGTAACCCGAGAACGACGGGTTCTGCAGGACCCAGCCGTTGATCACGATCACACCGAGCCCGAAGTGCTTGGCCGGGGTCTGCTCCAAACAGATGGTGGCGGGGCACGTGGCGGTCGGGTGACCGAGGCCGACCGTCCCCGGGTCGAGCAGCGTGTGGTAGGAGCTGCGCGAGATGAGCGCGCCACTGCCGATGGCGGCCGCCGAACGGGCCAGGTCACAGACGTGCGTGGTGATCACGGCGCCGGGCGCGGTGGTCCACGACGGGTTCCAGAAGGTGGACTCCTCGTACAGGCCGCGTTCGGACGTGAAGGCGTGCACGACCGGACGCGGGATGTCGGGGGTGAAGTTGTTCCGGGTGTTGTCGAGACCCAGCGGACCCGTGACCCGCTCCCGCAGCAACGTGTCGATCCGGGTGCCGGTGATCTTCTCCAGCGCCTGGATCAGCAGCAGGTAATTGGCGTGCGAATAGCTCCAGTTGGTACCCGGCTCGTACCAGAACGGGTGGCTGTAGGGGTACGCGAGCAACTGCTGCGGGGTCCAGTGACGGAAGGGGTGCGCCTCCAGCTCGGCCAGGAAGGCCGGGTCGGTGACGTAGTCGTGCAGCCCGGTGGTGTTGCTGGCCAGCATCCGCAGGGTGATCCGGTTCGCCTTGGGCACGCCGGGCAGCCAGCGCTCCACGGTGTCGTCCAGGCTGACCCTGCCCTCCTGGACGAGCTGCAGCAGGGCCGTGCCGACGTACGAGAAGGCCACGGAACCGGCACGGAAGTGCATGTCCGGCTCGGCCGGGACACCGGTCATCGACTCACCGAGCGCCTCGGTCAGGACCTCGCGCCCGTGGCTGGTGACCTTCAGCTCCACCGACTTCAGATGAAGGTCCGCCTTGGCCTTCCGGGCGATGGCGAGGACCTCGCGGGCCTCCCCGCCCAGTGGTCTCCCGGTCCTCACACAGTCGCTCTCGCCGTAGCGGGCGGGCGCCTGCGCGAACGCCGGCGCGGCGGCGGTCGTCTGGACCGTGACGGCGAGCAGCGCGGCGCAGAGGAGGGCCGCACGGGCCCGGGCACGGGCGCCCCGACGCGCCGGGGAAGGGGTGTGTGTCATGCCCGCACTATCACCGGGCGATCCGGACCGATTGGTCAGAACACTCCGAAAATGATACAAGACACCCCATGTGGGGCAGACGCCACGCCCCCTCCGCGGATCCGGCCCCCTCCGGGTCTCCGTCGTACACCGCCACCGGGGCGCCATCCCCGACAATGGCCACGTGCTGGAGATGACGCGCGAAACCTTCGAAGAGCTCGTGAGCCAGGCGCTGGACCGGATCCCGCCCGAGCTGACCCGGGTCATGGACAACGTCGCCGTGTTCGTCGAGGACGAGCCTCCCGCGGACGATCCCGAACTGCTGGGCCTCTACGAGGGCACCCCGCTCACCGACCGCGGCGAGTGGTACGCCGGAGTGCTCCCCGACCGCATCTCGATCTACATGGGCCCCACACTGCGCCGGTGCGAGACCACGGACGAGGTCGTGCACGAGGTCGCCGTGACCGTGATCCACGAGATCGCCCACCACTTCGGCATCGACGACGACCGCCTGCACGAACTCGGCTGGGGCTGACCCGGCGGCCCGCACGAACTCGGCCGGGGCCGGCCCGGCGGCCCGCACGAACCCGGCCGGGGCCGGCCCTGCGGCCCGCACGCCCCTCCCGCGAGGTGCCGGAACCCCGCATACCCGCTCCATCCCTTGGGCAGACGGGACAAATGGCCCGCGTCCCCGTTGCCGCAACCGCCGCCGTCCGCCGCACGGCCGACCGCGCCGGACGGGCGCTCCACGCGCTCGCCCGCCGCCGCCCCGGCCGCCGCAAGGGCCCGGTGCCCGAACTCGCCCCCCGGGAAAACCCGTACACCCGCGCCCTCGGGCTTCTGTGCGTGGTGCTGCTCGGCGCCTGGCTGGGACTGCTGGTCGTGGGCGACGTCCGCGTCCCGGTCGGCCCCATGAACACCACCATGACCCTGCGCCCCTCCCTCACCGGCGGCACAAAGATCAACATCTCCCCCCTCGGCGCGCTGGAGCTGCGCAGCCACGAGGCCCCGCTGCGCCTGGACGTGGACGTCGACCGGCTCGACCCCGAACGCTCCCAGGCCCTCGTCGAACACCCGGAACGCCTCGCCGGACTCCAGGACGAGGTCGTACGGGACGTCGAGCACGGCACCCTCGACCTGGCCGTCCGCTCCTGCATAGCCGTCGTCGTCGGCGCCGGCGCCCTCGGTCTCGCGGTCTACCGCCGCCCGCGCCGCGCCCTCGTCGCCGGAAGTCTCGCCCTCTGCCTCCTGGCCGCCTCCGGAGCGACCGCCTTCGCCACCTGGAAGCCCGAATCGGTCCTGGAGCCGAAGTACTCCGGCCTGCTCGCCTCCGCACCGTCCCTGGTCGGCGACGCCCGCAGCATCGTCAGCGAATTCGACGTCTACCAGAAGGAGTTGGCGCGCCTGGTGACGAACGTGACGAAGCTGTACGACGTCACGTCCACCCTTCCCGTCTACGAACCCGACCCGACCACGATCCGGGTGCTGCACGTCTCCGACATCCATCTGAACCCGGCGAGCTGGAAGATCATCGCCTCGCTCGTGAAGCAGTACGCGGTCGACGTCATCGTCGATTCCGGCGACACGATGGACCACGGCTCGGCGGCCGAGAACAGCTTCCTCGACCCGATCCCCGACCTGGGCGCCCCGTACGTCTGGGTCCGCGGCAACCACGACTCGCGCGAGACACAGCGCTACCTCGAACACCTGAAGAACGTGCGCGTCCTCGACGACGGCCGCGCGGTCACGGTCGCGGGCCTGCGTTTCGCCGGCATCGGCGACCCCCAGTTCACCCCGGACCGCGCGGTCGCGCCGGGCGGTGACGCGGCGGAGGACCTCGCGGGCGCCCGCCTGGCCTCGGCCCTGCGCGACCAGCGCGCCGCGGGCACCCCGGTCGACATCGCCGTCGCCCACGAACCGCTCGCGGCCCGCGGGACGGACGGACAGGTGCCGCTGGTGCTCGCCGGGCATCTGCACCACGAGGAGATGGAGGTCATGAAGTACGGGACCCGGCTGCGCGTCGAGGGCTCGACGGGCGGAAGCGGGCTGCGGGCCGTCGAGCGCGATTACCCGGCCCCGATCGAGGCCTCGGTCCTCTACCTGGACCGGGACACCCGCCGGCTCCAGGCCTGGGACGAGATCAGGCTGGGCGGTCTCGGCCTCACGACGGCCGAGGTCAGCCGCCATCTCCCCGAGGAGAATCGGCCCTGAGCCCGGCCCGCCGTATCTGGTTTGGTCCGCGTCCAGGCCACGTAGTACAGTCTGTTCGTGCCCAAGGGCACCGGTCAGGGCCTGACCGTCCGGAGCTTCCGTCGAAGCGAAGGAGAAGTGGAACCCTTCGGGGGAAAGCGGCGTCACATGCTTCTCACGTCCCTTCGGGAACGCGAAGACGAAGCAGAGCGTCACCGGCTCGCCCTCATCGTCTAGCGGCCTAGGACGCCGCCCTTTCAAGGCGGTAGCACGGGTTCGAATCCCGTTGGGGGTACGCAACACCGTGTGAGACACTGGTTACACGTCGCACGCAACAGCTTGGTCCTGTGGAGCAGTTTGGAGTGCTCGCCACCCTGTCAAGGTGGAGGCCGCGGGTTCAAATCCCGTCAGGACCGCTGAGGTTTCCCCGGAAGCCTCGTGGCTGGGTAGCTCAGTTGGTACGAGCGATCGCCTGAAAAGCGATAGGTCGCCGGTTCGACCCCGGCCCCAGCCACCAGAACGAAACCCCCTCCGGGTCACCCGGAGGGGGTTTCGTCGTTCGCGGAACCTCGCGGTGAACCTCGGGGTCGTCAGGAACGCGAGCCGCTTGGCACCACGCCCGGCCCGGCGCTAGCTTCTGGCTGATCGATCGGGTTCCTTCGGGGGGATGACATGAGCCGGGACGAGACCGCGGCGGCGCGGGACACCGAACTGGAGAAGGACCGGGCGCGGTACGGGCTGATCGCGGTCGTCATGAGCAATCTCGCCATCGCCGGCGTCGCGGTCATCGGGGTCTGGCGCCTCGACGGCGACAAGGCCGTGATCGTCGGCGTGCTCACCGCCGCGTTCACCGCGGTGAGCAGCATGACCACCGCCTACCTGGGCATCAAGGCCATCTCCAACACCGCCCGGTCCATCGCCCTGGGATCGGCAGCGCGGCGCGAGCCCGGGCACGCCGCCCCCAGGACCTCCGCGCCCGACACCGGGACCCCCGCGCCCGTCGCCGGGGCACCCGCGCCGCCCCCGCAGCGCGCCCCCTGACCACGCCCGCCGCTGCGGGCGGCAAAAGCGTTCGCCAGGGATTTCCCCGGGATGAGATCCTGGACCGCGTATGTCTACGCACCCTGCCCCCGCCCTCGGCGATCTCGCCGCCCGCCTGTCCGAGCTGTCCCTGCGCGACGCGCACCGGCTCGGGCGCAGGCTCGAAGGCGCGCGCAAGATCCGCAAGCCCGAGGCCCGCTCCGCCGTGTACGCCGAGATCGAGGCGGAGGTGGCCAGGGGCGAGGCCCGGATGGCCGAGCGCCGCGCCCGCGTGCCCGCGATCACCTATCCCGAACAGCTTCCGGTCAGCCAGAAGAAGGACGTGATCGCGGAGGCGATCCGCGATCATCAGGTCGTGATCGTCGCCGGTGAGACCGGCTCCGGCAAGACCACCCAGATCCCGAAGATCTGCATGGAGCTGGGCCGTGGCGTGCGCGGCATGATCGGGCACACCCAGCCCCGTCGTATCGCCGCCCGTACGGTGGCGGAGCGGGTCGCGGACGAGCTGGACACACCGCTCGGCGAGGCCGTCGGCTGGAAGGTCCGATTCACCGACCAGGTGAACCCGGACGCCACCTTCGTCAAGCTCATGACGGACGGCATCCTGCTCGCCGAGATCCAGACAGACCGCGAGCTGCGCGCGTACGACACGATCATCATCGACGAGGCCCACGAGCGGTCCCTCAACATCGACTTCCTGCTCGGCTATCTCGCCCAGCTCCTGCCCAAGCGGCCCGACCTCAAGGTCGTCATCACCTCGGCGACCATCGACCCGGAGCGTTTCTCCCGGCACTTCGGCGACGCCCCGATCGTCGAGGTCAGCGGCCGGACGTATCCGGTCGAGGTGCGCTACCGCCCGCTCCTGGAGGAGGACTCCGAGGACGCGGACCGCGACCAGATCACCGCGATCTGCGACGCCGTCGAGGAGCTCCAGGCCGAGGGCAAGGGCGACATCCTCGTCTTCCTCTCCGGCGAGCGGGAGATCCGCGACACGGCCGACGCCATCACCAAGAGGAACTACCGCTTCACCGAAGTGCTGCCGCTGTACGCACGGCTCTCGCACGCCGAGCAGCACCGCGTCTTCCAGCCCCACACCGGGCGCAGGATCGTTCTGGCGACCAACGTCGCCGAGACCTCCCTGACCGTCCCGGGCATCAAGTACGTGATCGACCCGGGCACCGCGCGCATCTCGCGGTACAGCCACCGCACGAAGGTGCAGCGGCTGCCCATCGAGCCGGTCTCGCAGGCCAGCGCCAACCAGCGCAAGGGCCGCTGCGGCCGTACGTCCGACGGCATCTGCGTCCGGCTGTACTCGGAGGACGACTTCGTCTCCCGGCCGGAGTTCACCGACGCCGAGATCCTCCGTACGAACCTCGCCTCCGTCATCCTCCAGATGACCGCTGCCGGCCTCGGCGACATCGAGAAGTTCCCCTTCATCGACCCGCCGGACCACCGCAACATCCGCGACGGCGTCCAGCTCCTCCAGGAGCTGAACGCGCTGGACCCGACGGAGAAGGACGTACGCAAGCGGCTCACGGAGACCGGCCGCAAGCTCGCCCAGCTCCCCGTCGACCCGCGGCTCGCCCGGATGGTCCTGGAGGCCGACAAGAACGGCTGTGCGCGCGAGGTCATGGTGATCGCGGCCGCGCTCTCCATCCAGGACCCGCGCGAGCGGCCCTCCGAGAAGCAGGCGCAGGCGGACCAGCAGCACGCCCGCTTCAAGGACGAGACCTCCGACTTCCTGGCCTTCCTCAACCTGTGGCGCTACATCCGTGAGCAGCAGAAGGAGCGGGGCTCGTCCGCGTTCCGCCGGATGTGCAAGCAGGAGTACCTGAACTTCCTGCGCATCCGCGAGTGGCAGGACATCTACAGCCAGCTCCGCACCGTCGCCAAGCAGATGGGCATCCATCTGAACGAGGAGGACGCGCCCGAGCAGAGCGTCCATGTGTCCCTGCTCGCCGGTCTGCTCTCGCACATCGGCATGAAGGACGTGAAGGAGACCGGCGCCGAGAGCGGCAGGAGCACGGGGAAGAACGAGTACCTGGGCGCGCGCAGCGCCAAGTTCGCGATCTTCCCGGGCTCGGCGCTGTTCAAGAAGCCCCCGCGTTTCGTGATGTCCGCCGAACTCGTCGAGACCTCGCGGCTCTGGGCACGCGTCAACGCCCGTATCGAGCCGGAGTGGGTGGAACCGCTGGCCGGCCATCTCCTCAAGCGGACGTACAGCGAACCGCACTGGGAGAAGGACCAGGCCGCGGTGATGGCGTACGAGAAGGTCACGCTGTACGGCGTACCGCTCGTCGCGCAGCGGAAGGTGAACTACGGCCGGATCGACCCCGAGGCGAGCCGCGAACTGTTCATCCGCAACGCCCTCGTCGAGGGCGACTGGCGTACGCACCACAAGTTCTTCGCCGACAACCGCAAGCTGCTCACCGAGGTCGAGGAGCTGGAACACCGGGCCCGTCGCCGCGACATCCTGGTCGACGACGAGACCCTGTACGACTTCTACGACCAGCGGGTGCCCGAACACGTCGTGTCCGGGGCGCACTTCGACTCCTGGTGGAAGCACAAGCGGCACGAGGAACCCGAACTCCTCGACTTCGAGCGCTCGATGCTCATCAACGACCGGGCCGGCGCGGTCTCGAAGGACGACTATCCCGACTCCTGGCTCCAGGGGCGGCTGAAGTTCCGGGTGACCTACCAGTTCGAGCCGGGCGCGGACGCGGACGGCGTGACCGTCCACATCCCGCTCCAGGTGCTGAACCAGGTCACGGACGAAGGCTTCGACTGGCAGATCCCGGGACTGCGGGAGGAAGTGGTCACGGAGCTGATCCGTTCGCTCCCGAAGCCGATCCGGCGGAACTACGTTCCCGCCCCGAACTTCGCCCAGAAGTTCCTGGAGCGGGCCGTACCGCTCCAGGAGCCGCTGCCGCTGACCATGGCGCGCGAGCTCAAGCGCATGGTCGGCGTGCCGCTGACGGCCGACGACTTCGACTGGTCACGGCTCCCCGACCATCTGAAGATCACGTTCCGGATCGTCGACGAGCGGCGCCGCAAGCTCGCCGAGGACAAGGACCTCGAAGCCCTCAAGCTCCGGCTGAGGCCGAAGGCGCGCCAGGCGATCTCGCAGGCCGCCGCGGCGACGGCGGAACGCGAGGGCGGCGAGTCCCTGGAACGCTCGGGGCTGACGGACTGGACGATCGGCTCGCTCCGGCGGGTCTTCGAGACGCGCCGGGCCGGCCAGCCGGTGAAGGCGTACCCGGCACTCGTCGACGACGGTCCCGCGGCGAACACCGTCTCCGTGCGGCTCTTCGACACGGAGGCCGAGCAGGCCGAGGCCATGTGGAAGGGCACCCGCCGGCTGATCCTGCGGAACATCCCGGTGAATCCGGGCAAGTTCGCCTCGGACAAGCTCACCAACGCCCAGAAGCTCGCCCTGTCCGCGAACCCGCACGGCTCGGTCCAGGCGCTCTTCGACGACTGCGCGATGGCGGCGGCGGACAAGCTGATCGCGGACTTCGGCGGCCCGGTGTGGGACGAGGAGTCCTACCGGAAGCTGTACGACAAGGTGCGCGCCGAGATCGTCGACACGACCGTGCGCACGGTCGGGCAGGTGCAGCAGGTGCTCGCCGCCTGGCAGGCCTGTGAGCGCCGTCTGAAGGGCGTCAGGAGCCCGACCCTGCTCGCGAACCTGGCGGACGTACGGAAGCAGCTCGACGCCCTTGTGAAGCCCGGTTTCGTCACGGCGACGGGACTGCGGCGGCTGCCGGACCTGATGCGCTATCTGGTCGCCGCGGACCGCCGTCTCCAGCAGATGCCGACCGGTGCCCAGCGGGACACCAGCCGTATGGAGAAGGTCCACGAGATGCAGGACGAGTACGCCTGGCTCCTGGAGCAGCTCCCGCAGGGCCGTCCGGTGCCCTCGTCGGTCCTGGACATCCGCTGGATGATCGAGGAGCTCCGGGTCAGCTATTTCGCCCACGCGCTCGGCACGGCGTACCCGGTCTCCGACAAGCGGATCGTGAAGGCGATCGACGCCGCCGCGCCGTAACGGCATTCGCAAGGGCGGTGAGTTCGACCCCGGGGTCTGACCTCATGTACAGTCTGTTTCGCAGCACGGCGCAAGAACAAGTCGCTGCGAATCAAGGTCCTGTGGAGCAGTTTGGAGTGCTCGCCACCCTGTCAAGGTGGAGGCCGCGGGTTCAAATCCCGTCAGGACCGCATGAGGAAAGGCCCGGAGCTTCGGCTCCGGGCCTTTTCGCGTGTCCGCACCCCGATCCGCCCGCGCCCCGGCGCCCGGTCGGCCCGCACGGCGCCCCGATCGGCCCCTACGCCGTCCCGCGCCGCCCGTACGCCGGTGTCCGCGCCGCCTGTTCGCGTGCGCGCACCGGTCCGCGTCCGGCTCCAGGGCCTCGGAGGGCTCCCCCACGACGCGTTCCCGTCCCTTGACGGCGTCACATTCCGCCGGTACCCCGGAATCCAGGGCCACTCGCCCTGCCGGCCCTCTGGAGGTGCGTATGGCGGTGTCCGCTCGGCACGAGACCCGGGCTCTGCTCCGAGCCCACCTGGCGGCGGCCTCCGGCTACCGCCATCTGACGCGGCACTGTCCGATCTGCCATCAGCTCGCCCGGCTGGCCATGGAAGCCGTCCCGAACGACGAGCAGGACCCCGAGAGCTCCCCCGAGGACGAAGGCTCCTCGACGGCGTGACCCGGGGCCGCCCCCGAGGCCCTCGGCCCCCTGCGCGACCAGGCGTGACACGCCCCCTCGCGAGCCCAACTCCCCTAGCGCAGAAGGCTCTCGGGGGACAAGGACTGTGGCATGTGACGGGAGTCACCGCATATGTTTTCAGAAGTGTGGAACTTACCCCCCTCCTACAACCAGTCAATTTAATATGTGCAATTGCACCACTGACCGAGGGCTTCCACAGCCGATCCGACACTCGCCCCCAGACTCCGACAAGGCCGCTCACAGGCCGCCCGCCGGGGCCGGTGGAACGCACAAAAAAAATCGCGCTGGACCCGGCGGAGTCCAGCGCGATCTACGACGCACCCTGTTCATGTGGCAAAAACGCTTGGGCGTGGGCTCCGTTGGGGCAGAACCCGCGTCGCTTGGAGCTGTGGTGTGGACGCCTCGACGGGTTGGGGGATCCGTCGACTTGTCCGGTTATGCGGTGACTCAGGCTTCGCTGCGCTGCTGCGGGATACCCGCAAGCAGTGCGCGGACCTCAGCCTCGCGGTAACGACGGTGCCCTCCGAGCGTGCGGATGGACGTGAGCTTGCCGGCCTTCGCCCACCGCGTGACCGTCTTGGGGTCGACGCGGAACATCGTGGCGACCTCAGCGGGGGTCAGCAGCGGCTCGGCATCAGGGGTGCGAGCGGTCATGAGCGGCCTCCTCGGGAGAACCGAACCTTCTCGGTTCTTTCCTCTAAATTCTGCACCTTGACCCGCGTTGCCCGAAATGGCGGACGCGGGTCGAGTCGGTTATAGGACGAACGGCTTGTCCTCGGCACTACAACTACACCATCCGTCCAGCCGCGTCGGCCAAACCGATGGAATTGCCCTCCCAGGTGTTCATCAGCGACGGAAGCCGATGGACCATGCCATAGCGGACAGTCACGCCACTGTGACGATCAGTCACAGGGCGATCAGGAGTCACCAGACGTCCCAAAAGCGTGCAATGCCGAGATTCCCCCCCAAAAGCGGGCGGAGGGAGCCCTCCCCCGGGCTCCTTGTCCTATTTTGACACGAGGAGGGGGAAGCGATGCAAGAGCCGGGTAAGTGCCGTCCGTCACGCTTGACACCCATTGACGTATACGCCCGGATCGGGGCCTACGTCCTGGACGTGAGGGTTCTTCAGTGTGTGAGGACCATACGCGAGTTCGACCCCAAACCTGTGAGAGCCAGATCACAACCGGACGGGATGACTTCAGTTCGCCGAACGCCGGTCCCTGACCGACCGCCAGCGCTCCACCAGCCGGCCGTACGCCTCGCCCGCCGTCGCCCCGTCCCCGGTGCGCAGCGCCTCGATGCCCTCGGCCACGTCCGCCGCGGAGTGGTCGCCCTCCAGTTGGCCGGCCGGCAGCGTGTGCACGAGCCCGCCGTAGTCCAGCTCGACCAGCGAGCGCGGATGGAACTCCTCCAGCCAGCGGCCGACGTCCACCAGGCCCTCGATGAGCGGCCCTTCGTCGAGCGCGTCCCGGAGTGTCCGCAGGGCCCGGGCCGTTCGCCGCCGCGCCTGCACCATCGGCGTCCGGTAGCGCAGCAGAGACGCGGTTCCGGCCGGGCCCGTCCCCTTCTCGTACTCCCGCTCCTCGTCCGTGACGAGCACGAACCAGTTCAGCGGCACCTGCCAGGTCGAGGTGCGGATCCACGGGCGGGCGTCGGGATTGCGCGCCAGCCAGCGCTCGTAGTCGAGGGCGGCCTGACGGCGCACCAGCGGCGGCAGCACCGCGTCCATGACCGACGCGGGAAGCTCCTCGCCCAGTTCGTCCAGTGCCTGCCAGCCGCGCAGCCGGGTGCGCCAGGGGCAGACGCACACCACCCCGTCGACCTCGGCGACGAACGCGTCACCGCTCTCGTGCACCGGGACGGGGACCGGCGGGGTGGGCAGCAGATCGGCCAGCGAGCGGCGCAGTTCGTCCTGGTACGAGGGGCGCTCGGCGCGCTGGGCGTAGCGCGTCCAGTGGGCGCGCTCGGACTCGGGGAACGCGGCCAGTGGCTCGTACACCCGCAAGTACGACGTGTACGGGACGATCACCGCGGACACCTTGGGCACGCCTGCTCCCTCCCCCGTCGAGCACCGGGAAAACCAGCGAGAACCGATCGGAACCTGAAGAGAAATCTATGCAAATCGAACCATGACCGTGCCCCGCCCGTAGGTGATCCTGACCACTGCGCCGAGGGCGGGTCGGCACAGGCTCTAGTCTCATTCCCACGGAGCCCGCCATCCGCACGGGCCCCGCACCCAACCGCCGCTTTTTACCTGGGAGTCACCACAGTGACCGACGTAACCGGCGCGCCTGCTGATGTACTGCACACCCTGTTCCACTCGGATCAGGGGGGTCATGAGCAAGTCGTGCTCTGCCAGGACCGCGCCAGCGGCCTCAAGGCCGTCATCGCCCTCCACTCCACCGCCCTGGGCCCGGCCCTCGGCGGCACGCGCTTCTACCCGTACGCGAGCGAGCAGGAGGCCGTCGCCGACGCCCTCAACCTCGCGCGCGGGATGTCGTACAAGAACGCCCTGGCCGGGCTCGACCACGGCGGCGGCAAGGCCGTCATCATCGGCGACCCGGAGCAGATCAAGTCCGAGGAGCTGCTCCTCGCCTACGGCCGGTTCGTCGCCTCGCTCGGCGGCCGGTACGTCACCGCGTGCGACGTCGGCACCTATGTCGCCGACATGGACGTGGTGGCGCGCGAGTGCCGGTGGACGACCGGACGCTCCCCGGAGAACGGCGGCGCGGGCGACTCGTCGGTCCTGACCGCCTTCGGTGTCTTCCAGGGCATGCGGGCCTCCGCGCAGCACATGTGGGGCGACCCGACGCTGCGCGGCCGCAAGGTCGGCGTCTCCGGAGTCGGCAAGGTGGGCCACCACCTGGTCGACCACCTGCGCGAGGACGGCGCCGAGGTCGTGATCACGGACGTGCGGGCCGACTCCGTGCGGCGGATCCTCGACCGGCACCCCTCCGGCGTCACGGCCGTCGCGGACACCGAGACGCTCATCCGCACCGAGGGTCTCGACATCTACGCGCCCTGCGCGCTGGGCGGCGCGCTCAACGACGACACCGTGCCGGTGATCACGGCCCGGATCGTGTGCGGCGCGGCCAACAACCAGCTCGCGCACCCGGGCGTGGAGAAGGACCTCGCGGACCGCGGGATCCTGTACGCGCCCGACTACGTCGTGAACGCGGGCGGTGTCATCCAGGTCGCCGACGAGCTCCAGGGCTTCGACTTCGACCGGTGCAAGGCGAAGGCCACGAAGATCTTCGACACCACGCTGGCCATATTCGCACGTGCGAAGCAGGACGGGATCCCGCCGGCCGCGGCGGCCGACAGGATCGCCGAGCAGCGGATGGCGGAGGCGCGCCGCCGCTGACCCCTTCCGGGGCCATCGGTGCTTGTCAGGGACCCGCCGATGGGCGGTTGGGAGAGAACTCTCACGTCTGTCGGCGGGTCGGGCGCCAAGAAGAGGTTAAAATCGCGGTTGACCAGCGAGGACAGGGCACCTCGCTGGTGCTGGGCGAAGGCGCGTGCTGCGGGCGACGTACCGTATGGGCGCGGGCTCAGGTACCGTGGAAGCCCTACGGACCGGTCTCTCCACGGAGAGTCCGTTCCAGATCATGAACGCGTGTCAAGACTCTGGGGCCGTCGAGCCCCGTATCCGAGGGGGTCGAGCCATGGGGCGCGGCCGGGCAAAGGCCAAGCAGACGAAGGTCGCCCGCCAGCTGAAGTACAGCAGCGGCGGGACTGACCTCTCGCGTCTGGCCAATGAGCTGGGCGCTTCGACTTCGAGCCAGCCGCCGAATGGCGAGCCGTTCGAGGACGACGACGAGGAAGACGACCCGTACGCACAGTACGCGGATCTCTACAACGACGACGACGAGGACGAGGACGACCAGTCCGGTCCGCAGTCGCAACGTCGCGGCGCTTGACGCAACAGCGTCCCTCGCAGTTTCCGCGATCTCTTCTGGTGGCGGATCTCCTGGCGTGGGTTTCTGGCAGATCCCGCCTGGCGGTTTTCTCGTAGCGACTGCACTTCACCCGGTCCGGGGTTTCAACGCCGGACCGGGTTTCGTGCTGCTCCGGGGGCTTCGGCCCGCGTGACCGCGCGCCGAAGCTCCCGTCACCCGTTTCAGCTCGCGTAGTCGCCGATGAGCGCCGCGCCCGTCGTGTGGTCCCCGCGCTCGGTGATCTCACCGGCGACCCAGGCTTCCACGCCGCGGTCCGCGAGGACGGCGAGGGCGACCTCGGCGGACTCCTCGGGCACGATCGCCATCATGCCGACGCCCATGTTCAGCGTCTTCTCCAGCTCCAGGCGCTCGACACCGCCGGTCCTGCCGACCAGGTCGAAGACCGGCGCCGGGGTCCACGTGCCACGGTCGACGATCGCGTGCAGGCCGTCCGGGATGACCCGCGCCAGGTTGGCCGCCAGACCGCCGCCGGTGATGTGGCTGAACGCGTGCACCTCGGTGCTCTTCGTCAGCGTCAGGCAGTCCAGCGAGTAGATCTTGGTGGGCTCCAGGAGCTCCTCGCCGAGCGTGCGGCCGAAGTCCCCGATGTGCTGGTCCAGGCGCAGGTTCGCCCGGTCGAAGAGCACGTGCCGGACGAGCGAGTACCCGTTCGAGTGAA
This sequence comes from Streptomyces sp. NPDC059371, assembly GCF_042751995.1. Classification (NCBI taxonomy): domain Bacteria; kingdom Bacillati; phylum Actinomycetota; class Actinomycetes; order Kitasatosporales; family Streptomycetaceae; genus Streptomyces; species Streptomyces sp. NPDC059371. Next base: position 49,067 of record NZ_JBHYXD010000005.1, read on the forward strand.
GACCGGAGGCCGCCATGGCGATCACCGCGTCACCCGTACGGATGCGATCCGGGCCGAGCAGCTCGGCGGCCTCGACAACGCCGGTGCCGGCGCCCGCCACGTCGAAGTCGTCCGGGCCCAGCAGACCGGGGTGCTCGGCCGTCTCGCCGCCCACCAGGGCGCAGCCCGCGAGGACACAGCCCTCGGCGATGCCCTTCACGATGGCCGCGACCCGCTCCGGGTGGACCTTGCCCACGCAGATGTAGTCGGTCATGAAGAGCGGCTCCGCGCCGCACACCACGATGTCGTCCATGACCATCGCCACGAGGTCGTGGCCGATGGTGTCGTACACGCCGAGCTGCCGGGCGATGTCGACCTTGGTGCCCACACCGTCGGTGGCGGAGGCGAGCAGCGGACGCTCGAACCTCTTGAGGGCGGAGGCGTCGAAGAGACCGGCGAAGCCGCCGAGGCCGCCGAGGACCTCGGGGCGCTGCGTCTTCTTCACCCACTCCTTCATCAGCTCGACGGCGCGGTCGCCCGCCTCGATGTCGACTCCGGCGGCCGCGTAGGACGCGCCGGAAGCGGTGCCCGTCGACGAAGTCGACTGATCGGATACAGCAGACATTGCCTGGGATCTTTCGGTTGGTGAAACGGGGCTCTGCGGCGCTACGGGCGACGGATGGCGTCAGCCGCGGCCGTGGCTGCGGGACCCGCGGCCAGCTCGGTCTCCAGGAGCTGCTTGCCGAGCAGTTCGGGGTCGGGAAGCTCCATCGGGTACACGCCGTCGAAGCAGGCGCGGCACAGATTCGGCTTGTCGATCGTCGTGGCCTCGATCATCCCGTCGAGGGAGATGTACGACAGCGAGTCGGCGCCGAGCGAGGTGCCGATCTCCTCGATGGTCATGCCGTTCGCGATCAGCTCGGCGCGGGTCGCGAAGTCGATGCCGAAGAAGCAGGGCCACTTCACGGGCGGCGAGGAGATCCGGATGTGGACCTCGGCCGCGCCCGCCTCGCGGAGCATCCGGACCAGGGCGCGCTGGGTGTTGCCGCGCACGATCGAGTCGTCGACGACGACCAGACGCTTGCCCTTGATGACTTCCTTGAGCGGATTCAGCTTCAGGCGGATTCCGAGCTGGCGGATCGTCTGCGAGGGCTGGATGAAGGTCCGGCCGACATAGGCGTTCTTGACCAGGCCGGCTCCGAAGGGGATGCCGGAGGCCTCCGCGTAACCGATCGCGGCGGGCGTCCCGGACTCCGGGGTCGCTATCACCAGATCGGCCTCGACAGGCGCTTCCTTGGCGAGTTTGCGGCCCATCTCGACGCGCGAGAGGTACACGTTCCGGCCGGCGATGTCCGTGTCGGGACGGGCCAGGTAGACGTACTCGAAAATGCAGCCCTTGGGCTTCGCTTCCGCGAATCGCGAGGTCCGCAGACCGTTCTCGTCGATGGCGACGAACTCGCCCGGCTCGATCTCGCGCACATAGCTGGCGCCGCAGATGTCGAGGGCCGCGGACTCGGAGGCGACCACCCAGCCGCGCTCCAGGCGGCCGAGGACCAGCGGGCGGATGCCCTGCGGGTCACGGGCGGCGTAGAGGGTGCTCTCGTTCATGAAGACGAGCGAGAAGGCTCCGCGGACCTGCGGGAGGATCTTGGCGGAAGCCTCTTCTATGGTCAGCGGCTTGCCGTCGTCGTCGACCTGGGCCGCGAGGAGCGCGGTGAGCAGGTCGGTGTCGTTGGTGGCCGCCACACGGGTGGTACGGCCTTCCTGCTTGGGCAGGTCGGCGACCATCTCGGCGAGCTGCACCGTGTTGACGAGGTTGCCGTTGTGGCCGAGCGCGATGGAGCCGTGCGCGGTGGCACGGAACGTCGGCTGGGCGTTCTCCCACACGGAGGCACCGGTGGTCGAGTAGCGGGCGTGACCGACCGCGATATGACCCTGGAGCGAACCGAGAGAGGTTTCGTCGAAGACCTGGGACACGAGGCCCATGTCCTTGAAGACGAGGATCTGGGAGCCGTTGCTGACCGCGATTCCCGCGGATTCCTGACCCCGATGCTGGAGGGCGTAGAGCCCGAAGTAAGTGAGCTTGGCGACCTCTTCGCCCGGAGCCCAGACACCGAAGACGCCGCAAGCGTCCTGGGGGCCTTTCTCACCGGGGAGCAGATCATGATTGAGTCGACCGTCACCACGTGGCACGGCACCGAGTGTAGGCGAGATCGACCACTGGTCCGAATTGGGGACAGGGGCCCCGAGTGGATCACTCGTCGGCCACCGCGCTGACGACTGTGCCGTTTGTGCTGGTCAGCGTGATGCTTCGATGATCCAACGCGTAGCCGACCTTGCCGTCGAAGACTCCCAGGAGCGTCTTCTCGGTCCTCATGAGTGAGTCTTGGCACATCATGCGGGTCGTACGGGCCCGGCCGAGGGTGATATGTCCGTCGCGGACGGTGGCCCGGCCGGACGCGTGGTTGCAGCCGAGACGGCCCTCGAAGGTGCCGTCCTCGCGCAGGACGAAGTACGCGTCCGCCCCCTTCGGGAGCGGCCGGGAGACGTTGCCGTCACCCAGTGCGGTGACCGTCCACTTCGTCCCCCGCAGCGGGGCGTCCTTCTCCCGGGTGAGGCCGATCCGGTCGCCGTTGTCGGCGGTGAGCGTCAGCCTGCCGCCGTCGGCCTTCGCCGTGAGCGGGCCCCGGTCCGCGAAGGCGCGGCTCAGACTCCGTTCGAAGTCCATCGGGCCCTTCGCGCAGGCCATGTCCGTCGTCCGGAGTTCGCCGAAGTCGACCCGGTCACCCGTGAAGGTGACCTTCGAGCCGAATCCGTTGCAGCCGAGGTTGCCGCCTGCGCGCCCGTCGCCGCCGATCCGCAGGTACGCCCCCGAGGGCGCCCGCGTGGTCTTCCCCTCGGCGGTGAGGCTGTCGACCGTCCAGTGGACGCCGGTCAGCGGCGCGGTCTCCGTCCTGGCGGAACCGTTTCCCGCCTGGGTGCCCCCGCACGCGGCGGCGAGGGGCAGCAGGGTCAGGACTGCGAGGGTCGTTCGCTGCTTGTCCATGCCGATGTGACGGGAGGGTCGGGCGACCGGTTCCCGTCCGGGGTGCCGCGAAGCCGGTTCACGGAGCCGGTTCACGGAGCCGGTTCCCGGAGCCGGATCGCGGAGCCGGATCGCGGAGACCGGGCGGGCGTCCTCCGGGGCCCTGGGCCTCCCCTCGGAGCCACGCGGGCGCCAGGTGCGGGGCAGGTGCCGGGGTGCGGGACGAGTGCCGAGGGTCGGAGCGGGTGCGGAGCCGGGACGCGGAGCAGGTGCGGGACGGCTGACCCGGACGGCTATCCCATCAGGGGGAGCAGGCCGCCGAGGTCGGCGCGCTCGCCGCTCGCGCTGACCTTCGCCTCGTCCAGCGCCGCCTTCCACTCCGCGCGCCCCGTGGCGAGCCGGATCCAGGTCAGCGGGTCGGTCTCGACGACGTTCGGCGGGGTGCCACGGGTGTGCCGGGGCCCTTCCACGCACTGCACGACGGCGTACGGCGGAATCCTGACCTCGGTCGACGCGCCGGGCGCCTTCACGGCGAGGGTGTCGGCGAGCAGCCGGGTGCAGGCGGCGAGGGCCTGGCGGTCGAAGGGGATGTCCGTACCGGCGGCGCGGTTCAGGTCGTCGGTGTGGACGACGAGTTCGACGGTACGGGTGACGAGGAAGTCGGCGAGGGTCATCGCGCCGGCCGGCACGTCGAGCAGCCGGCCGCCGGGGGCCGTGGCCAGATGCTCGGTGATGCGGGCGCCGACGGCGGCGTAGAGCGCGTCGAGGTCGGGGTGCGCGGCGGCGAGTGCGCGTGTGCCGTCGGCGATGACCCCGGCGCGGGAGGCCGTCCCGAACGGCCAGTCCAGCAGCGCGAGTTCCTTCACGGGGGGCGCGGGCAGGCCGAGCTGCCGGCTCACGACGTCGAGGGACATCGTGATGTGCGCGGCCAACTCCCGTACGCTCCAGTCCCCGAGCAGCGCGGGCATCGCCAACCGCTCCTCGTCCAGGGCGCGTACACCGTCCCGTACGTTCCCGAACTGGGCGAGCACCGCCGCACGGATCCTGGCGGGGTCATAGGTGCGCGCGCGCTTTCGGGCCGAGGTCATACGGGGAGCCTAGTCTTCCGGCCCGGAGGTGCGGGCCGGAAGACGACCGCACCGCGCACCTCGCTGCGGAGGACTCCGCGGCCCCGCCCCGGGAGACCGAGCCCGTCGGCGTGACGGGCGGACGAAGACGACGAAGGCCCCGCCCGTCGGAACGGGCGGGGCCTTCACGCGCGCGGGCGGACCCCCGCGGAAGCGGGCGGGTTACGCCAGCAGCGCCGGGATGGTCCCCTCGTGGGCCGTGCGCAGCTCGTCCAGCGAGAGCGCGAACTCGCCCTGGACGTCCACCGCGTCACCGTCGACGACACCGATGCGGGTGACGGGCAGACCCCGGGCACCGCACATGTCGTTGAAGCGCAGCTCCTCCGAACGCGGGACGGCGACGACCGCGCGGCCCGCCGACTCCGAGAACAGGAAGGTGAACGCGTCGAGACCGTCGGGCACGATCAGCCGCGCGCCCTTGCGGCCGTGCAGCGCCGACTCGACCACGGCCTGGACCAGACCGCCGTCGGACAGGTCGTGCGCGGAGTCGATCATGCCGTCGCGGGAGGCCGAGATGAGGATCTCGCCGAGCAGCCGCTCGCGCTCCAGGTCCACCTTCGGCGGCAGACCGCCCAGGTGGTCGTGGACGACCTGAGACCAGGCCGAACCGCCGAACTCCTCGTGGGTGTCACCGAGCAGGTAGAGGAGCTGGCCCTCTTCCTGGAAGGCGACCGGGGTGCGGCGGGCGACGTCGTCGATGACGCCCAGCACGGCCACGACCGGGGTCGGGTGGATGGCGACGTCGCCGGTCTGGTTGTAGAGCGAGACGTTGCCGCCGGTCACCGGGGTGCCGAGCTGCTGGCAGGCGTCGGCCAGACCGCGGATCGCCTCGGCGAACTGCCACATGACGGCAGGGTCCTCGGGCGAGCCGAAGTTCAGGCAGTCGGACACGGCGAGCGGCTTGGCACCGGTCGTCGCGACGTTGCGGTAGGCCTCGGCGAGGGCGAGCTGCGCGCCCGTGTACGGGTCGAGCTTGGCGTAACGGCCGTTGCCGTCGGTGGCGATGGCGACGCCGAGCCCGGTCTCCTCGTCGATGCGGATCATGCCCGAGTCCTCGGGCTGCGCCAGCACCGTGTTGCCCTGCACGAAGTGGTCGTACTGGGAGGTGATCCAGGACTTGGACGCCTGGTTCGGGGAGGAGACCAGCTTCAGGACCTGGTCCTTCAGCTCCTCGCCGGTCGCCGGGCGGGGCAGCTTGTTCGCGTCGTCGGCCTGGAGCGCGTCCTGCCACGACGGGCGGGCGTAGGGGCGCTCGTAGACCGGGCCGTCGTGCGCGACCGTGCGCGGGTCGACGTCGACGATCTTGCCGCCGTGCCAGAAGATCTCCAGCCGGTCGCCGTCGGTGACCTCACCGATGACGGTGGCGATGACGTCCCACTTGTCGCAGATCTCCAGGAAGCGGTCGACCTTCTCCGGCTCGACGACCGCGCACATGCGTTCCTGCGACTCGCTCATGAGGATTTCCTCGGGAGACAGAGTCGAGTCGCGCAGCGGTACGTCGTCCAGGGTGACCCGCATGCCGCCGGAGCCGTTGGACGCGAGCTCGCTGGTGGCGCAGGACAGACCGGCCGCGCCGAGGTCCTGGATGCCGACGACCAGCTTCTCGGCGAAGGCCTCCAGGGTGCACTCGATGAGGAGCTTCTCCTGGAAGGGGTCGCCGACCTGGACGGCGGGACGCTTCGACGGCTTGGCGTCGTCGAAGGTCTCCGAGGCGAGGATCGACGCGCCGCCGATGCCGTCGCCGCCCGTGCGGGCCCCGTACAGGATGACCTTGTTGCCCGTGCCCGACGCCTTCGCGAGGTGGATGTCCTCGTGCCGCATGACGCCGATGGCACCGGCGTTGACCAGCGGGTTGCCCTGGTAGCAGGCGTCGAAGACGACCTCGCCGCCGATGTTCGGCAGGCCCAGGCAGTTGCCGTAGCCGCCGATGCCCGCGACGACGCCCGGCAGGACGCGCTTGGTGTCGGGGTGGTCGGCCGCGCCGAAGCGCAGCGGGTCGACGACCGCGACCGGGCGGGCGCCCATGGCGATGATGTCGCGGACGATGCCGCCGACGCCGGTGGCCGCGCCCTGGTAGGGCTCGACATACGACGGGTGGTTGTGCGACTCGACCTTGAAGGTGACCGCGTAGCCCTGGCCGACGTCGACGACACCGGCGTTCTCGCCGATGCCGACGAGCAGCGCGTCGGACTGCGGGGCCTTCTCGCCGAACTGGCGGAGGTGGACCTTCGAGGACTTGTAGGAGCAGTGCTCGGACCACATGACGGAGTACATGGCGAGCTCGGCGCCGGTGGGCCGGCGGCCGAGGATCTCGACGACCCGCTCGTACTCGTCCTTCTTCAGACCCAGTTCGGCCCAGGGCAGCTCGACGTCGGGGGTCGCGGCCGCGTGCTCGACCGTGTCCAGAGGCGTGCGGCTCATGCGTTGACCAGCTTCTTGAGGATCGAGGTGAAGAAGGGGAGGCCGTCGGTGCGACCGGAGCCCACGAGGGGCTCGACGGCGTGCTCCGGGTGCGGCATCAGACCGACGACGTTGCCCGCCTCGTTCGTGATGCCGGCGATGTCGCGCAGCGAGCCGTTCGGGTTGACGTCCCGGTAACGGAAGACGACCCGGCCTTCGGCCTCCAGCATGTCGAGCGTGTGCTCGTCGGCGACGTACCGCCCGTCCATGTTCTTCAGCGGGATGTGGATCTCCTGGCCGGCCGTGTAGTCGGCGGTCCAGGCGGTCTCCGTGTTCTCCACCCGCAGTTTCTGGTCGCGGCAGATGAAGTGCAGGTGGTTGTTGCCGAGCATCGCGCCGGGAAGGAGGTGCGCCTCGGTGAGGACCTGGAAGCCGTTGCAGATGCCGAGAACCGGCATTCCGGACTTCGCCTGCTCGATGACGGTCTCCATCACCGGCGAGAAGCGCGAGATGGCACCCGCCCGCAGATAGTCGCCGTACGAGAAACCGCCGGGCAGCACGACGGCGTCGACCTGCTTGAGGTCCTTGTCCTTGTGCCAGAGGGCTACGGGTTCGGCACCCGCGAGCCTGATCGCGCGCTGCGTGTCGCGGTCGTCCAGGCTGCCCGGAAAGGTGACGACTCCAATACGAGCGGTCACTTTCCGGCCTCCGCGACTTCCTCGACCTTGACGGTGAAGTCCTCGATCACGGTGTTGGCGAGGAAGGATTCCGCCAGTTCGTGGATGCGGGCGAGCGCGGCGTCGTCCACCGGCCCGTCCACTTCCAGTTCGAATCGCTTTCCCTGACGGACGTCGGAGACACCTTCGAAACCGAGGCGCGGCAGTGCACGCTGCACCGCCTGGCCCTGGGGGTCGAGGATCTCCGGCTTGAGCATGACGTCGACTACGACGCGTGCCACTGGCACTCCCGGTGTGTGGTGCTGAGCAGGTCCCTTCAGACTACCCGTACAAAATTTCTACTCGCGTAGATTCGTAGAATCCTACGTGACCCCGATCACGATCACGCATCGGCCCGGGGGCATGCACGGAAAATCCTGGGAAAAACCGCAGAAGAACGGCAGGGGGCCATTGCCACCGGACACGCGGAAGGATTTAGTCGGGCTTCACAATGCAATGCCGGGCACTGTACAAATGAATTGGCAATAGCCGATACTTTGCTCGATAACAGCCGGACAGTCGACATCTCCCCGACAACTCCGTGACGTCCGCGCACGTCATGACCGTTGATCGCGAGGGTGTCGCACGAAGGGACCGATATTCGTGGCGCAGCGTGTCGTGGTCACTCTCTTTGACGACATCGACGGCTCGGAAGCGGCGGAAACGATCGCCTTCGGACTCGACGGCAAGTCGTACGAGATCGACCTCAATCCCACCAACGCCGAGGAACTGCGCAAGGCCCTCGAGCCGTACGTCGAGGCCGGCCGCAAGCGGTCGAAGTCCGGGAAGGCGTACACGCACACCGCGTTGACGCCCGACCCCGCGGCGGTCCGCGCCTGGGCCCGTTCCAACAAGATGGACGTCCCGCCGCGCGGCCGGATTCCCAAGAAGGTCTACGAGGCGTTCGCCGAGTCGCACTGACCCGGCATCCGGCCCCGACCGGGCCGGGCACCCCGCCCGGGCACCCCGCCCGGGGTGCCCGCCGGAGCCCTCCGCCGGCCCCCGGAACAACCGACTTGCGCTGACCCCCGCCCGATCGGCTAGAGTCTGGAACACGCCGAGGGGCAAGGCCGAAAAGCCGGAACCCGAAGGTCGTGCGGGTGTAGTTCAGTAGTAGAACATCCTCCTTCCAGGGGGAAGGCGCAGTGTGCAATTCCTGTCACCCGCTCTGCATCGCTCACCGATCGCTTGTCGATCAGGTAGGGTGGTGCTCGCGCCGATTGGTGGAAGCCTGTCGGATGCAATGCGGACGTAGCTCAGTTGGTAGAGCGCAACCTTGCCAAGGTTGAGGTCGCCAGTTCGAACCTGGTCGTCCGCTCAGCGAAGTAAAGGCCCCGGTCATCGACCGGGGCCTTTCTCGTATCCCCGTGCGTACCGGCGCCCTCGCGACGGGATGCCGTCCGACCGTCTGACATTTGTCATGCCGAGTGATGACAACGCGCACTGCTGCCGGGGCCCTTCCGCGCCGACGCTGATCTCATGAACACGAACGAGCACGACGACGTGATCGTGGTCACTGATCTGCGGCGCGTGTACGGGGGCGGCGGAACGGATTTCGAGGCGGTGCGCGGAGTCACCTTCTCCGTGCGCCGCGGTGAGATCTTCGCGCTCCTCGGCACCAACGGCGCGGGCAAGACCTCCACCGTCGAACTGATCGAGGGCCTGGCTCCCCCGGCCGGCGGGACCGTGCGGGTCCTCGGGCATGATCCCCACGCCGAACGGGCCGCCCTGCGGCCCCGTATCGGCGTGATGCTCCAGGAAGGCGGCTTCCCGTCCGAGCTGACGGTCGCCGAGACCACCCGGATGTGGGCGGCGTGCACCAGCGGGGCGCGGCCCGCCGGACAGGTCCTGGACCGGGTCGGCCTCGGACACCGCTCGGAGGTGCGCGTGAAGCAGTTGTCCGGCGGCGAGAAGCGGCGCCTGGACCTGGCGCTGGCCCTCATCGGCGACCCCGAGGTCCTCTTCCTCGACGAACCCACCACCGGCCTCGACGTGGAAGGCCGCCGCGGCACCTGGGAGTTGGTCCGCGAACTGCGCGACGGCGGGACCACCGTCCTGCTGACCACCCACTACCTGGAAGAGGCGGAAACGCTCGCCGACCGGCTGGCGATCCTGCACGAAGGACGGGTCGCGGCCCTCGGCACCCCGGCCGAGGTGACCGCCTCGCAGCCCTCGCACGTCTCCTTCGAGCTGCCCGACGGCTACCTACCCGGCGACCTGCCACCGCTGCCGGAACTCGGGGTGAGCGGCCACGAGACAGCGGGCCGGACGATCCGGCTGCGCACCGGCGACCTCCAGCGGACGGCCACCGCCGTCCTGGTGTGGGCCGAGCGGGCGCGCGTCGAACTGCGGGGGCTCGACGTGCGCTCGGCCTCACTGGAGGAGGCGTTCCTGCGGATCTCGCGGGAGGCGGCGGCACCCGGCCCGGACGGGCCGGGGAGGACCACGGACACGCGGAAGACGAGCACGAGGGGAGCCACGGCATGAGCGGAACAGCGGTCACCACCGGCGCCGGCCCGGCCAGGACCACGGCAGTGGGCCGGATCAGAGCGCTGGCACGTGCCGAACTCACCCTGCTGAGCCGCACGAGGGCGACCCTCGCCACCGCGGTACTCGTCCCGATGGTCATGCCGCTCATGCTCCGCTCGAACCTCGGGTCGATGCACCTGAAGGGCACCGGACTCACCGTCGGCTCGGTCCTGCTCCCCTCCTCCATCGGCTTCGTGCTCCTCTTCGCCGTCTACGGCTCCCTCGTGAGCGTGTACGCGGCGCGCCGGGAGGAACTCGTCCTCAAGCGGCTGCGCACCGGGGAACTGCGGGACCTGGAGATCCTCGCGGGCGCCGCGCTGCCCTCGGTGGCGATCGGTCTCACCCAGTGCCTGATCCTGACCGCCGCCTACCGGGCGACCCTCGGGATCGGGATGCCCGAGAAACCAGAAATCGTCCTGCTGGGGCTGCTGTCGGCGTTCGTCACCTGGCCTGCGCTCGCGGCCGTCACCGCGAGCCTCAGCAGGAGCGTCGAGGGCGCCCAGATCGCCGCCAGCCCGCTGACCGTGGTGTCGCTGCTCGGCTCCGGGACCTTCATCCCGCTCGAACTGCTGCCGGACGACATGGCCCCGTTCTGCGAACTGCTGCCGCTCACCCCGGTGATCACCCTGATCCGCGGCGGCTGGACCGGACACCTCTCCGCCCACGACACCGTCGGAGCCCTCGTCACGGCGTTGGCCTGGACCGTGATCGCGGTGTTTGCTGTACGCCGGTGGTTCCGCTGGGAACCGCGGCGGTGACCACGGACACGGGGGTGGGCATGGGCAGGCCGTCCGGCTGGTGGCGGGGCAAGAGCACACCGGCGAAGGTCGAGACGTACACCCGGTGGTCGTTCCACTTCTTCTCGCTGCTCGAAGCCGCCTCGATCGGGCTGCCCGTCTTCGGGACCATGCCCCCTGCCCGCTCCTGGGCGGTGTTCCTCATGGTGTGCGGGCACTCGGTGTTCTGTGCGGTGACCGCCTCCCGGGCGCTGGACTGGACACGCGGAACCCGGGAACAGCCCCGGCGGACACTGCTGGCCCTGGCCGCCTGCACCTGTGTGATGGCCGTCGCGGGGACCGTCCTCTCGGGCACCCCCTGGCGCCCGGCGAGCGACGACGCGTTCCTGGTCGCCTCCTCGCTGCTCGTCGGCGTCACGGCGTTCGGCACCGGCACGGTCGCGCTCGGGATCCGTGACCGGCGCCGGATGACGTACGTCGTGCTCGGCGCGGCCGCGGGTACGGGGGTGCTCTCGCCGCCCCTCGGCTTCGCGGCACCCGCCGCGCTGATCACCGCCGTTCTGGTGCTGCTGACCGCCGGCTTCCTGACGTTCACCGCGGCCTTCTCCGTCTGGCTCCTCAACGCCGTGTACGAACTCGACGCGGCCCGCGAGACCCGCGCCCGGCTGGCCGTCGCCGAGGAACGGCTGCGCTTCGGCCGCGATCTGCACGACGTGATGGGCCGCAACCTCGCGGTGATCGCCCTCAAGAGCGAACTCGCCGTACAGCTCGCCCGGCGCGGGCGGTCCGAGGCCGTGGACCAGATGACCGAGGTGCAGCGGATCGCGCGGGAGTCCCAGCGGGAGGTGCGCGAGGTCGTACGGGGCTATCGCGACGCCGACCTGGCCACCGAACTGGCGGGAGCTCAGGGCGTGTTGACGGCAGCGGGCATCGACTGCTCCGTCACCGGCACGACCGCGGGGCTGCCGGCGCAGGTCCAGTCGGCGCTCGGCTGGGTCGTACGGGAGGCGACGACCAACGTGCTGCGGCACGGGAACGCCGGGACGTGCACGCTGTCCCTGCGGGTGACGCGGGAGCGGGTGACCCTCACCGTCGAGAACGACGGGGTGCCGCAGGAGGCGGGACCGGCCCCCGGTCCGGACGCGGGACCGGCACGAGGCAGCGGGCTCGTGGGGCTGCGGGAGCGACTGGAGAAGGTGGACGGGATCCTGCGGGCCGGCGCGAGCGGCGGAGTCTTCCGCCTGACGGCGGACGTGCCATTGCACCCCTCCCCGGAGACCCGCACAACGGCCCCCGGCAACCCGACCCCGGCCGCACACACGCCGGCTCCCGGCAACGGACCCCAGACCGCCGGCCCAGCCGCCCCCAGCGACCCGGCCCCGGCCGGCCGCACAGCCGCCCCGGACGCGCGCACCTCGGCTCCCGGCAGCAGGACTCAGACCACCGGCCCAGCCGCCCACGGCGACCCGGCCCCGGCCGCCCGCACAGCCGCCACCGGCAACACGGCCCCGGACGTACACGCAACCGCCCCCGACGGCCCTGCCCCGGACGCGCGCACCTCGGCTCCCGGCAGCAGGACTCAGATCACCGGCACAGTCGCTCCTGGCGACCCGACCCCGGCCCCGGAAGCGCACACGGCCACTCCCGGCGACCCAGCCCCGGACGCGCACACGGCCGCCCCCGGCATCCCCGCCCCCGCGAGTGGCGAGACGTCCGGGGAGTCGGCGGTTCCGCAGGTTTCGCAGCAGGCGAGAGAGGCCACCCCATGACATCCCCGTCGCCCGGCACGCCGGCGCCCGACGCTCCCGTACGGCTGCTGCTCGCCGACGACGAGCATCTGATCCGGGGAGCGCTGGCCGCGCTGCTCGGGCTGGAGGACGACCTGGTCGTGGTCGCGGAGGCCGCGACCGGACCGGAGGCGCTGGCGATGGCGCGGGCACACGCACCCGATGTCGCCGTCCTGGATCTTCAGATGCCGGGGGCGGACGGTGTGAGCGTAGCCACATCGCTGCGGGCCGAACTGCCGGGCTGCCAGGTGCTGATCGTGACGAGCCACGGGCGGCCGGGACACCTGAAGCGGGCGCTCGCGGCGGGCGTGCGGGGGTTCGTGCCGAAGACGGTCAGTGCGCGTCGGCTCGCGGAGATCATCCGTACCGTGCACGCGGGAAACCGTTACGTGGACCCGGAGTTGGCGGCCGACGCGATCTCCGCGGGGGACTCGCCGCTGACCGCGCGCGAGGCCGAGGTGCTCGAATTCGCCGCCGACGGGGCACCCGTGGCGGAGATCGCGGAGCGGGTCGCGCTGTCCCAGGGGACGGTACGGAACTATCTGTCCTCGGCCGCGTCCAAACTCGGCGCGGAAAACCGGCACACCGCAGTGCGTCTCGCACGGGAGCGAGGTTGGGTATAGTTGCTCTCGCACCACGGCGCAAGCGGACGTAGCTCAGTTGGTAGAGCGCAACCTTGCCAAGGTTGAGGTCGCCAGTTCGAACCTGGTCGTCCGCTCCGGAAAAGAAGCCCCCGACTTCGGTCGGGGGCTTCTTCGTGTTCATCGCCCGGGTGGAGAAGGTACGGAGCCCGGAAGGCACGGGCCCGGCCGGCGGCCCGGCCCGTGGACGGGGGTCAGGACCAGCTCACGCCCGTCAGACGCTCGTACGCCTCGATGTACTTGGCGCGGGTGGCCTCCACGACCCGCTCGGGCAGGGCGGGCGGCGGCCGCTCGCTCTTGCGGTCCCAGCCCGACTCGGCGGAGGTCAGCCAGTCGCGGACGTACTGCTTGTCGAACGACGGCTGCGCGTGGCCCGGCTCCCAGACGTCTGCAGGCCAGAACCGCGAGGAGTCCGGGGTCAGCACCTCGTCGGCCAGGACGAGCGTCTCGCCGTCGTAGCCGAACTCGAACTTGGTGTCCGCGAGGATGATGCCCCGGTCGCGGGCGATGTCACGGGCACGGCCGTAGACGGCGAGGGTCGCCTGGCGCAGCTCGGCGGCCGTGTCGGCGCCCACCTGACGGGCGACCTCCTCGTACGAGACGTTCTCGTCGTGCTCGCCGACCGCGGCCTTGGTGGCCGGGGTGAAGATCGGCGCGGGGAGTTCCGAGCCGTCGACGAGCCCCTCGGGGAGCGCGAGACCGCAGACCGTGCGGGTGTCGTTGTACTCGACGAGGCCCGAGCCGGTCAGATAGCCGCGGGCGACGCATTCAACCGGAGCCATCCGCAGGGACTTGCAGATCAGGGTGCGGCCGGCCCAGTCGGCCGGGGCGCCCGGCGGGAGTTCGGTGCTCAGCACGTGGTTGGGCGCCAGTTCGGAGAGCTGGTCGAACCACCACAGGGAGAGCTGGGTGAGCGTGCGGCCCTTGTCGGGGATCTCGGTGGGGAGAACCCAGTCGTAGGCGGAGATGCGGTCGCTGGCGACCATCACGAGGTCGCCCGCCTCGTTCTGGTACAGATCGCGCACCTTGCCGGTGTGCAGATGTACCAGACCCGGCACCTGAAGGGGTTCGGGCTTTTCGACGAATCCGGACACGGTTCCTCCCCGTGGTTCTGTCCAATGCGCTCGATTCTCCCGTATGGGGCGAGCGCGTGTGGACACGGGGCGTGCCGAGCGGGCGCGAGGGCCCGCGGAGCGGGCCGTCACGGGCGCCCGTGACACGGGTGCGTGGCGGGTGCCCGTCGGAGTCGCTCAGTCGTGTTTGCAGATGCGGTCGAGGAGATTGGCGGTCGCCCGCTGAATACGGGGGTCCACGTGGCCGGGGCGGTCGAGGGCCGGGGACCACGCGAACGTTCCGGACGCGAAGACCAGGGCGCCGGACGGGGCGCGGTAGAGCGAGGTCTCCTGATGACGCAGGACGCCCTCGCTGTCGGGGTACGGGGAGTGCGCCAGCAGGATCCGGTCCTGGTGCTCCGGCAGTGGGGTGCGCGGGAAGTAACGGTCCGCCTCACCCGCGACCATGCCCTCCACCTCGTCGCCGTCGTGCGCCCCGGTCGCCTCCCACAGCCAGTGGTCGGCGTTGCGGACGATCAGCGGGTGCGGCTCGGGCACACGCCCGGCGTACTGGATGCCGATGAGCTGCTGCTCGGGGCGGTCGACCTCGCGCCACAGGACGGGCTTGCCGGGGCCCCGGCGTTTCCGGCAGGTCAGCAGCCGGTCCGTGACGCCGGACGGGGACGGACCCAGCTCCACCTGCCAGTACATGGTGTTGGCGGAGAGGAAGACGAGCGAGGTGCCGTGCTCGCGGGCGAGTTCCGTGGTGCGGCGCATCTGCGGCGACCAGTACTCGTCGTGGCCCGGGAAGACCAGGCCCCGGTAGCGGGTGGGGTCGACGCGGCCCGCGTGCAGATCGCGGGCGTCGGCGTAGGCGAGGTCGTAGCCGTAGCGCTCAGCCCAGCGGATGAAGTCGTAGGCGTGACCGACGTGGAGGGGCAGGCCCGCGCCCGCGTACGGACGGTCGAAGGAGACGGTCGTCGCGGCGTCGGCCTCGCCGAGGAGCCGGCCGTGCTCGTCCCACGCGTGGTAGAGGCTGGCACCGGTGTGACCGTCCTCCGGATACAGGTTGTACGCCTGCCAGGTGATGTCCGGGAGCAGCAGAAGCAGATCGGCCGTCTGGTGGTTGCGGACGGTGAAGGGGACGTGCGAGCGGTAGCCGTCGAGGGTGGTGAGGACGGCGACATAGGCGCCGACGCTCCAGTAGGACGGGATCTGCAGGCGCCAGGACAGCCACCAGTGGTGGCAGGAGACCGTACGGTCGGCCGTCAGCGGCGGCGGCTGGACGATCCCGGAGAGCCGGGGGCTCGTGGTGATCTTGCTGGCGCCGTCGCCGCCGTAGTGGCCGATGCGGTAGATGTCGACGCTGAACTCCTGCGGCGGGTCGACCGTCACATGGAAGTCGATGGACTCGCCGGGCGCGGCGGCACCCGTGCTGGTGAAGCCCTTGATCTGCCGGTGGACGTCGTCGGCGGAGCGGGGGCCTCCGGGTCCCGAGCGCGGGCGGGTGCGGGAGGTGGAACGCGGGGCCGGGATCCGGGAGGCGCCGGCCGCGGGCTGGGGCGGCTGGGGCGCGTCGGTGTCCAGGTACCAGGGGACGACGTGGCCGGTGTCGTCGAAATACGTCTCGCTGCCGCGGAGCCAGGGAACGGGTCCCAGGCCGAAGGGATCCGTGACGGCGTGCGCGAGTGCCCCCGACTCCCAGCGGCGGATCTGCTCCGATCCCATGCCCGCACCCCCTTCTCGTGCCCCCGTCGTACTGGCAAGCCCTTGCGCCGTGCTCGATCGGTCCCAGCACATCACATTACGCACGCAGTCCGTCACCGTTCGTCGCGAATTGGCGTGAGTGGAACGGGTCGCTCCGCCTGGGCCGGGGCGCCTGCGAACGGTGGGGCGGGACCGGGGACCGATGGGGCGGGACGACCGCCGGACGGGCCGCCCTCAGACCAGTCGGACCGGCTTCTCCGGACGAACGCCGAGATGGCGGAGCCAGTCCCGCAGGGGCACGGGGTCCCCCGTCTCTATGAGGGTGAGGACACGGGGGCCGATGTCCCCCGCCCGTTCACCGCCGACGAGGAGGGATGGACCGTCCAGCCAGTCGAGTCCGGGAACCGCCCCCGCGGTGTCCATCGCGGAACAGCAGACCATCGCCGTGACGTGGTCGGCCAGCAGCTCGCGGCCGGTCCTGGGCGGCTGGAGGGGGAACAGCGGCAGCATCCGGTCGTCCCACAGGTCGTGGTCGGTGTCCCGCTGCCCGGCGCTCCCGGCGGGCCGGGGCTTCGCCGGTGCGGACGCCTCCTCGCGGGCCAGTTCCGCGGTGAGCCGGGCGGCGAGGGCCGCGGACCGCTCGTTCCCCACGGCGAGGTCGGGGTCGTCGCTCTCGGCGATCCCCATCTCTCCGTACGCCTCGGTCCGGTGCTCGGCGAGGACGGCCGCGCGGGCCGGATTCTCGGCGGGCGCGGCCTCCGAAGGCGCGGACAGGTGGTCGAGGACGCGGGCCAGGGTCGGCCCGTCCGCCTCGGGCAGCGCGGGGTCGGCCGGGTGGCGGACGCCGAGAGCGTCCAGGACGCGGTGGAGCCGGGCGGCGTCGGTGCGCCATTTGCGGTCGACGACCTCGTCCGGATAGTCCTGCCAGTCGACCGGCGCCCAGCCGGGGCCGGCCTCGGCGGGACCGCCGTGGAAGAGGCGGGCGGCGAGCAGCGAGGCGGCCTCGTCCACGGTGCCCGGCTCTTCGAGCAGGTCGCAGGCGGGGCGCTCGCCGAGCCGGGAGGCGAAACCCTCGGCGAGGCGGTCGCGGCGGGACAGCTCGGTCAGGGCGGCGACGACACCCACGTCCAGGCGGGAGGGCCAACGGCCCATCCGCCAGGCGGGCAGCGCGACGCGGGTCAGCAGTCGGTCCCAGCCCGCGTAGGCCAGGCCCACCTGTTCCTGGGCGACGATCCGCACGCCGTAGTCCACGGCCTGCGCGCGCTCGGCCGCCGCGGACGCCACGGCCCGCTCCATCTCGGCCGCGTGCCCCCGGCAGCCGCGCAGCAGGAGCCGGGTGACCCAGCCGACGCCGGCCAGGACCGTGCGGGGCAGCGGGCCCCGGCCGGGCGCCGAGGCCACGGCCACGGCCGCGTCCAGGCCCCGGACGAAGCGGCGGGCCGCGGCTATGTCCGGGTGCGCCGAGGGGCCCGTACCGGCGACGACGGGTGCGAGGACCGCCCGCAGTTCACCGACCCGCATCCACCACAGGAAGGGGGAGCCGATGACGAGGACGGGGGCGGTGGTCAGCCGGGCGGCGCGGTCCGTCAGCGCGGTCACCACCGGGCCGCTTCCGGCCGGGCCCCCGCGCCGGCCGTCCGGCTCGTCCCGTCCGCCCGTCGAGGACCGGCCGTGTGCCCGGTGGGTGCGGTCCTCCAGCCAACTGTCGCAGTCAGGGGTGAGCGCTATCGCCGAGGGGGCCGGGACGTCGAGACGGTCGGCCAGGTCACGGACCATGCGGTAGAGATCGGGGGCCGACGCCTCGGCGATCGGGACCGTAGGGCTCATGGCGGGCCGGGCGCGGGCCACGACGAGCGCGATGCCCGCCGCCGCGAGGAGGACGAGGACGGCGAAGACCGTCACGGCCCATCCCGCGATTCCCCAGGGCCTGCCGGTGACGCGGCCGGTGGCGCCGGCGACGAGCAGCACGACGGCCACGGCCGCGGGCAGCAGGGCGACGGCCAGCGCCCGGCTGCGGACGCGCAGCACAGCGAGAGCCCGGGAGCGCGCTGCCTGCGCGCCCACCTCCACACCCATACCGGTCACGACCGGACGTCACCCCCTACTTGTCCGCCTGGCACCGGCCGTGTCGCTGCCGGTCCCGACGGATGCCCTGGCGTTGGTCACTCCCCCACTGTGGCACCCGCCACCGACATCGCAATGCCGGTGGGCCAAGTGCCGGAATGCTTTCGCCGCACCATAGTTGGGGCCCCGGCCCTCGTCAGCCGGATAGGGCATCGGTCACTCGATGGAATGGCTCTGGGGAGAGGTGGATGACGGCGGAACCCGGACGGGCTTCCGGTTCCGTACAGAAATCCGCAGGTGGTGGGCGCGGACGCAACAAGACAAAGCCCCGGATTCCGTACGGAGTCCGGGGCCGGGTGCTGCTATGGCGACCGTGGGCTGTGCCCCGGCCAAGACCGTGGGCTATGCCCCGGCCGAGACCGTGGGCTATGCCCCGGCCGGGACCGTGGGCTATGCCTCGGCCGCCGCCTTCGCGGCGATGTCCGTGCGGTGCTGCGAACCCTCCAGGCCGATGCGGGCGACGGCCGCGTAGGCGCGCTCGCGGGCCTCGGTGAGGCCGGATCCGATCGCTGTGACGGACAGCACACGGCCGCCCGCGCTCACGACCGCGCCGCCCTCGTGGCGGGTGCCGGCGTGCAGGACGTACGCGTGCGGGGCGTCCTTCGCGGCCACCTCGTCGAGCCCGGTGATCGGGTCGCCGGTGCGCGGGGTGTCCGGGTAGTTGTGCGAGGCCACGACGACGGTGACCGCCGCGTCCTCGCTCCAGCGCAGGGGCTCCAGATCGGCGAGCGTGCCGTTCGCGGAGGCCAGCAGGACACCCGCGAGCGGGGTCGTCAGCCGGGCGAGGACCACCTGGGTCTCGGGGTCGCCGAAGCGGGCGTTGAACTCGATGACCCGCACGCCACGGCTGGTGATCGCCAGACCGGCGTACAGGAGTCCGGAGAACGGGGTGCCGCGGCGGCGCAGTTCGTCGACGGTCGGCTGGAGGACGGTCTCCATGACCTCCTCGACGAGCTTCGGGTCGGCCCACGGCAGCGGCGAGTACGCGCCCATGCCGCCGGTGTTCGGGCCCTCGTCGCCGTCCAGCGCGCGCTTGAAGTCCTGGGCGGGCTGGAGCGGGACGACGGTCGTGCCGTCGGTGATCGCGAAGAGGGAGACCTCGGGGCCGTCGAGGAACTCCTCGATGACGACGCGGTCGCAGGCATTGGCGTGCGCCCGCGCCGTCCCGAGGTCGTCGGTCACGACGACGCCCTTGCCGGCCGCCAGTCCGTCGTCCTTCACGACGTACGGCGCTCCGAACGCGTCGAGCGCCTCCTCGACCTCCTCCGGCGTCGCGCAGACGTACGAGCGTGCCGTGGGGACGCCGGCACCCGCCATCACGCCCTTCGCGAACGCCTTGGAGCCTTCGAGCTGCGCGGCCTCCCGCGAGGGACCGAAGCAGGGGATGCCCGCGGCGCGCACGGCGTCGGCGACACCGGCGACGAGCGGGGCCTCCGGGCCCACGATCACCAGCCCGGCGCCGAGCTCCGTGGCCAGCGCGGCCACGGCGGCGCCGTCGAGGGCGTCG
Organism: Streptomyces sp. NPDC059371; assembly: GCF_042751995.1. Lineage (NCBI taxonomy): Bacteria > Bacillati > Actinomycetota > Actinomycetes > Kitasatosporales > Streptomycetaceae > Streptomyces > Streptomyces sp. NPDC059371. The sequence continues at coordinate 68,398 of NZ_JBHYXD010000005.1, forward strand.
ACCGCGTGCGGCTCCGCCACCTCCGCGATCCCGGCGTTGCCGGGAGCGCAGTGCAGGGCGGTGACGTCGGGGTCGAGGGACAGGGAGCGGCACAGGGCGTGTTCGCGGGCGCCACCACCGATGACAAGGACCTTCACAGCCCCAGCCTAGCCGCCCCCCGACCCCGCCCTTGTAGGGGCTTCCGAGACACCGGGGGTACGGGACTGGTGCGATCCTCCAGGAAAGGGGGCACCGGGTGCGCTGGCGGGGGCCAGGGCGCGAGGTCTCAGGCCCGTGGGCCGGTGCTCAGGGGCCGGGTCACTCGTTCGAGAATTCCTCGACCACCGTCGCGCCGAGTTCGCGGACGATCAGTTCATGGCCCGAGAGGGCGGACTCGTCCAGGTCGGGGTCGTCGTCCTCCGGGGTGTCGTCCTCCGGGGCGACCGGCGGCGGCTCGTACGCCGGGGCCTGCGCGGGCGCGGACATGCCCGTGGACTGGGGACGGCCGCCGGACGGGCCGGACTGCGGGGCCGCGGGCCCGGAGGCCGGAGCGGACGGCTGCTGGGGCGCGGGGCGCTGGCCGGCCGGAGCGCCGCCGTACCCACCGGCTCCGGCGCCACCGCCGTAGCCTCCCGCGCCACCGCTGCCGCCGTAGCCCCCTCCGCCGCCGTAACCGCCTCCCGCCGGGGCCTGCGGCGGTGCCGAGCCGCCCGAGGCGTCCACGATGGCCTCGACCTTCCACTGCACGTTGAACTGCTCCGCGAGCGCCTGCCGCAGCACGTCCTCGCTGCCGCTGCTCGCGAAGTTGTCCCGTGCCCCGGCGTTGACGAAGCCGATCTGCAGGGTCGTGCCGTCGAAGGCCGTGACCTGCGCGTTCTGGCTGAGCAGGATCCAGGTGAACCGGCGGCGGTTCTTCACCGCCTCCAGAATGTTCGGCCACAGCACGCGCGGGTCGGGACCGCCCGCGGCCGGCGTCGCGGCCTGGGGCGCTCCCGGAGCGGCGGCGGCCGGAGCCGCGCCCGGAGCGCCGATGACGGCCAGCTTCGCGCCGACCTCGGCGGTCTCGTCCTCGCCGACCACGATCTCCAGCAGCACGCCGGCGACCGGCGCGGGGATCTCGGTGTCGACCTTGTCCGTGGAGACCTCGAGCAGCGGCTCGTCCTCCGCGACCTCCTCGCCGACGGCCTTCAGCCAGCGGGTGACGGTGCCCTCGGTGACCGACTCGCCCAGCGCGGGCAGCACGACGTCGGTGCCGGAGGCGCCACCGGCGGGAGCCGCGGCCGGAGCGGGAGCGGGAGCGGCCGGGGCCGCGGGAGCCTCGGCGACCGGGGCGGGGGCGGCCGGGGCGGCGGCCGGGGCCGGGGCCTCGGCGGCGGGAGCCGGGGCGGCGGCGGGCGCGCCCGTGCCGTCGTCGATGACGGCGAGCTCGGCGCCGACCTCGACGGTCTCGTCCTCGGCGACCTTGATGGACGCGAGGATGCCGGCGGCGGGGGAGGGGATCTCGGTGTCGACCTTGTCCGTCGACACCTCCAGCAGCGGCTCGTCGGCCTCGACGCGCTCGCCCTCGGCCTTCAGCCAGCGGGTGACAGTGCCCTCGGTGACGCTCTCACCGAGTGCCGGAAGGGTTACGGAAACCGGCATGGTTTCTGTGGCTCCTTATTGGGTCTCCCCTGCTCGGCCAGGGCCGAGAGCCAGGGGAAGTGCGGAAGTCTGTGGTCGTGGGGGGGGGCGGCCCCGCCCGGGGGGGGGAAGAGACGGGGGGGGGGGGGGGCCCCCCCCCCGCCGCGCCGGCGGGCGGGGCCGCGGGCCCGG
>NZ_JBHYXD010000005.1:70198-96726 GCF_042751995.1 Streptomyces sp. NPDC059371
TGTCACAGAAACCGGGTTTGTTTGTGGGGTTCATTTTGTGGCACCCCCTGCCGGGCCCGGGCCCGCCCCCAGGGGTATGTGCGCATTTTGGTGGCGTTCGTCCCCCGCTCCCCCCCGCGGTGACTGGAAGGGCCGGCGGCCGGGGAAACCCCCGGCCGGGCCGGTCAGTCGTGCGCGTGCAGCGGCTTGCCCGCGAGCGCGAGGTGGGCCTCGCCGAGCGCCTCGTTCTGCGTCGGGTGGGCGTGGATGAGCTGGGCGACCTCGGCGGGCAGCGCTTCCCAGTTGTAGATGAGCTGGGCTTCGCCGACCTGCTCGCCCATGCGGTCGCCGACCATGTGGACGCCGACCACGGCACCGTCCTTCACCTGGACGAGCTTGATCTCGCCCGAGGTGTTGAGGATCTTGCTCTTGCCGTTGCCCGCGAGGCTGTACTTCAGGGCGACGACCTTGTCCGCACCGTAGATCTCCTTGGCCTTGGCCTCGGTGATACCCACGGAGGCGACCTCGGGGTGGCAGTACGTCACGCGCGGGACGCCGTCGTAGTCGATCGGGACGGTCTTCAGACCGGCCAGCCGCTCCGCGACCAGCATGCCCTCGGCGAAGCCGACGTGCGCGAGCTGGAGCGTCGGGACGAGGTCGCCGACGGCGGAGATGGTGGGGACGTTCGTCCGCATGTACTCGTCGACCAGGACGTAGCCGCGGTCCATCGCGACGCCCTGCTCCTCGTAGCCGAGACCGGCCGAGACCGGGCCGCGGCCGACGGCGACGAGCAGGACCTCGGCCTCGAACTCCTTGCCGTCGGCGAGGGTGACCTTGACACCGTTCTGGGTGTACTCGGCCTTCGAGAAGAAGGTGCCCAGGTTGAACTTGATGCCGCGCTTGCGGAACGCGCGCTCAAGAAGCTTGGAGGAGTTCTCGTCCTCGACCGGGACGAGGTGCTTGAGGCCCTCGATGACCGTCACCTCGGCACCGAAGGACTTCCACGCCGAGGCGAACTCGACGCCGATGACGCCGCCGCCCAGGATGATCGCGGACTGAGGCACGCGGTCCAGGACGAGCGCGTGGTCCGACGAGATGATGCGGTTGCCGTCGATCTCCAGGCCCGGCAGCGACTTCGGCACGGAGCCGGTCGCGAGGAGCACGTGACGGCCCTGGATCCGCTGGCCGTTCACGTCGACGGAGGTCGGGGAGGACAGACGGCCCTCACCCTCGATGTACGTCACCTTGCGGGACGCGATGAGACCCTGCAGACCCTTGTACAGGCCCGAGACGACGCCGTCCTTGTACTTGTGGACGGCGGGTACGTCGATGCCCTCGAAGGTGGCCTTGACGCCGAACTGCGCGCTCTCGCGGGCCTGGTCGGCGATCTCGCCCGCGTGCAGCAGGGCCTTCGTGGGGATGCACCCACGGTGCAGGCAGGTACCGCCGACCTTGTCCTTCTCGATCAGGGCGACGTCCAGGCCCAACTGCGCTCCGCGCAGCGCCGCGGCGTAACCGCCGCTACCGCCGCCGAGGATCACTAGGTCGAAAACGGTGCTGGCGTCGTTCGCCACGTCACGTCCTCCATGCATGTGCGCCGTTACGCCGGGCACCTTTGTCCCTTACGGGCGGTTGACCGGTCGGTCGGCTGGTGTCCGGCCGCTCTTTCTACGGCCCTGTGGTGGGGGCCCTGTCCTGCCGAGAACCCATCTTTGCACTTGTCGAGGGCGAGCGAGACGCCGGGCCGGTGTGTGCGGCGTCTGATCCATCACGTCGACGGGGTGCGGAGCGGGGTGAACCTGCGGATTTCGTCGAGGGCGAAACCTCCGTTCGGCCATACGAGCGGCCCCGGGCGCGTGGACGCCCGGGGCCGTATGCCGTGCCGTACGAGGGCTCAGCCCAGGTCGCCGGCCGCCGTCAGCTCGGCGAGCCGGACCAGGGTGCGGACCGCGGAACCGGTACCGCCCTTGGGGGTGTAGCCGAACGGACCGGCCTCGTTGAACGCGGGGCCCGCGATGTCCAGGTGCGCCCAGGTGATGCCCTCGCCGACGAACTCGCGCAGGAACAGACCGGCGACCAGGCCGCCGCCCATGCGCTCGCCCATGTTGGCGATGTCGGCGGTGGGGGAGTCCATGCCCTTGCGCAGGTGCTCGGGCAGCGGCATCGGCCAGGACTCCTCGCCGACCTCCTCGGCGGCCTCGACGATCGCGGCACGGAACGCGTCGTCGTTGGCCATCACACCGAAGGTGCGGTTGCCGAGCGCCAGCACCATCGCGCCGGTCAGCGTCGCCACGTCGACGATCGCGTCCGGCTTCTCCTCGGAAGCCTTCCACAGCGCGTCCGCCAGGACCAGCCGGCCCTCGGCGTCGGTGTTCAGGACCTCGACGGTCTTGCCGCTGTACATGCGCAGCACGTCACCCGGACGGGTGGCGGAGCCGGACGGCATGTTCTCGGCGAGCGCGAGCCAGCCGGTGACGTTGACGTCCAGGCCGAGACGCGCGGCGGTGACCACGGCGGCGAAGACCGCGGCGGCGCCGGCCATGTCGCACTTCATCGTCTCGTTGTGCCCGGCGGGCTTCAGCGAGATGCCGCCCGAGTCGTAGGTGATGCCCTTGCCGACGAAGGCGAGGTGCTTCTCGGCCTTCGAGGAGGTGTACGACAGCTTCACCAGGCGGGGACCGGCGGCCGAGCCGGAGCCGACGCCGAGGATGCCGCCGAAGCCGCCCTTGACCAGGGCCTTCTCGTCGAACACCTGCACCTTGATGCCGTGCTCCTTGCCGGCCGCGGTGGCGACGGCGGCGAAGGACTCCGGGTTGAGGTCGTTCGGCGGGGTGTTGACGAGGTCGCGGGCGCGGTTGAGCTCCTCGGTCACGGCGGTGGCGCGCGCGAGGGCCGCCTTGTACGCCGCGTCGCGGGGCTTGCCGCCGAGGACGGTCGCCTCGCCGAGGGGACCCTTGCGGCCCTTGGCGGCCTCGTTGCGGCCCGTCTCCTTGTAGGCGTCGAAGCCGTACGCGCCCAGGCGGGCGCCCTCGGCGACGGCACCGGCGTCGGCGGCGTCCGAGACCGGCAGCGCGAACGCGGCCTTCTTGGCACCGGCGAGCGCGCGGGCGGCGACACCGGCCGCGCGGCGCAGCGTCTCGGCGTCGTAGCCGGCCTCGTCCTCCGGGACCGCTCCCAGGCCGACGGCCACCACGACGGGCGTCTTGAATCCGGACGGCGCGGGCAGCTTGGTCACCTCGCCCTCGGAGCCGGAGGCGCCGAGGGTCTCCAGGATTCCGGCGAGCCCGCCGTCGTAGGCGTTGTCAACGGCCTCGGCGCCCGGTGCGACGACCGGGCCCTTGGGGCCCTTCGCGACACCGACGACGATCGCGTCGGCCCGCAGACCGGACGCTGCGGCGGTGCTGAGAGTGAGAGCAGTCACGGTGGTGAGATCTCCGCTTCCATTGAAAGTTCGTGTGGCCGAGAGGGGGTGGGTCGACCGGGCCCGACGGCTGACCCTAGATCCGTCCTCGGGGGCGGTCCTTGCCGGGGCCCCCGAAGGGCCGGGCCAGTACCCGGGACGAGCCTACGCTCGGGGCCGGGTTTCGCTCATTTCTACGGACGTTCACCCACAGGTGGCGCCGTGCCGTATTACCGCCCCTCACTCCCGGTGACCTGAGACACACTCATCGTGTTCAGTGGGCACGCCGTCCACTGCTTTGCACGATTTCCACAGATTCCCCATGGTTTCCACCCGTGGGGGATGCTCGAGGGGGAGAAAGCTACATATGGCACAGAGTCTGCATCGGTGGAGAGGGACGGCTGCCGTCCTGGGGGCCGCCGGACTCCTGGCGCTGGGCATGGGGGCGCCCGGCGCGGCCGCGGCGCCGACGCCGCGGATCGATCTCAAGGTCCTGGTCGTGGACAACGGCGCGGGCCAGGTCGGAGCCATCACCACGGAGCTGAAGAACGAGGGTGTCCCGTACACCACGGTCAACCTGGGCGACGCGAACCGCCCGACCATCAACGCGACGTTCCTGAGCGACACCGTGAACGGCGCCCCGCGCGCCAAGTACCAGGGCGTCGTCCTGCCGAACGAGGCGCCCTTCGGCGCGGGTTCGGCCGAACAGACCGCGCTGGAGACCTACGAGAAGACGTTCGGCATCCCGCAGGTCGACGCCTACACGTGGGCCCACCCCGAGGTCGGTCTCGACTACACCGACCAGAACGGCGGCTGGTCCGGTGTGCTGGACGGCCGGACCACCCAGATCACCGCGGCGGGCACGACCGGCCCGTTCCGCTACCTCGACGGACCCCTGACCTTCGAGGACAACGACCCGGCCGTGCAGGAGACCTACGGCTACGCGGCCCACCCGAGGGACGGGTTCACCAGCTACCTGAACGCGCCCGGCGGCGGTTCGATGCTCGGGCAGTACGAGCACGACGGGCGCCGTGAACTCGTGGTGACCTTCGCCTACAACCAGTACCAGAAGCAGTTCAAGGTCCTGGCGCGCGGAATCGTCGAATGGCTCACCCAGGGAGTCCACCTCGGGCAGGCCAGGAACTACTTCTCCGTCCACGTCGACGACGTCTTCGCGTCCGACGCCCGCTGGGACTCCGAGCGCGACTGCACCCCCGGCGACATCGACTGCGCGGGCAGCGACGGCGAGGACACCACCGCGCCGATCCGGATGACCGCGGCCGACGCCGCCTACGCCGCCCAGTGGGAGGCCGACCGCGGATTCACGCTGGACATGGTCTTCAACGCCGGCGCGGGCGAGGAGTGGAAGTCCGAGAACGGCGGCACCGACGCCCTCACGGACCGGCTGCTCGCCGACAAGGCCAAGTTCCGCTGGATGAACCACACCTACACGCACCTGTTCCTCGGCTGCGTCCAGGACACCACCACCGTCCCCTGGACCTGCTCGATGAACACCAACGGCACCACGAAGTACGTGAGCCGGTCCGACATCTCCGAGCAGATCTCGGACAACAACGACTGGGCGGCCTCCCACGGCCTGTCCACCGACCGCACCGAGCTGGTGACCGGCGAGCACTCGGGCCTCAAGACGCTGCCCCAGCAGCCCGTCGACAACCCGAACCTCGCACGCGCCATGTCCGACAACGGCGTCAAGTGGACCGGGTCCGACAACTCCCGTGAACCCGAGCAGCGTTCGGTCGGCAACGGCGTGACGACCGTCCCCCGCTACCCGATGAACATCTACTACAACACCGGCACACCCCAGGAGATGGCCGACGAGTACAACTACATCTACACCTCGAAGGCCGCCGGCGGCAGCGGCGTGTGCGAGAACAACGCGACGTCGACCTGCCTGCCGGCCCCGCTGAACACGGCCACCGGCTACGCCGACTACATCGTCCCGGCCGAGGCGCGCACCGCGCTCGGGCACGCCATCGGCAACGACCCGCGTCCGCACTACGTCCACCAGTCCAACCTGGCCGAGGGCCGCGTCCTCTACCCGGTCCTGGACAAGGTGCTCGCCGACTACAAGGCGATCTACGCCGACAACACCCCGCTGCAGAACCCCCGCCAGAGCGCCATCGGCACCGAACTGCAGCGCCGTACCGACTGGCAGACCGCCCTGGCGGGCGGCAAGGTCACGGCCTACCGGATCGGCAACCAGGTCACCGTCACCGCCCCGTCCGGGACGCAGATCCCGGTGACCGTGCCCCAGGGGACCACGAAGCAGCTCCTGGTCGGCACCACCCCGTTCGGGACGGCGTACGCGGGAGCGCGCAACGACTGGACCAAGCCGGAGCTTCTTCAGTCCGCGGTCAAGCTGAACCTGCCCGCGTAAGCACGGCGGCATCGCGGCTCGCGACGCGCACCCCGGCCCGACCGGCCGGGGTGCGCTCGTGAGCCGTGCGACGGGGAGCCGGGGGGCTCTCCGGAAGAAACAGTCCCAGGGGGGAACCACGCATGATGCGCACCGGCCGTCATGTCACCATGCTCACCGAAGGCACCTACCCACATGTCCACGGCGGGGTCAGCACCTGGTGCGACCAGTTGGTCAAGGGCATGCCGGAGGTCGACTTCCACATCGTCTCGCTCACCGGCAGCGGCCGCGAACCCGTGACCTGGGAGCTGCCGCCCAACGTCTACCGGCACACCCGCGTCCCGACCTGGGGGCCGCGCCCCGGCCGGGCGCGCCCGCCGCTGGGCCGCGCCCAGCGCCGCTTCGCCGAGATCTACGAACGCTTCCTGCTCTCCTTCCTCGACCCCGACTCGCCCGAGGACTTCGGCGACGCCCTGTTCGAACTGGCCGCGCTCGCCCGCGACGGACGCCTCTCGGCCGCCCTGCGCGGCGAAGCGGCGCTGCGCTCGCTGATGTGGATCTGGACCATGCCGCATCTGCCGACGGCCGCCGCCCGGCCCACCGTGCACGACGCGCTCACCGCGACGGACCTGCTGGAACACGCGCTGCGCCCGCTCGGCGTCCGGATCCCCGAGGACTCCGTCGCCCATGCGGTCAGCAGCGGCCTCGCCACGCTGCCCGCCCTCGTCGCGCACCACCTGGACGGGGTCCCGTTCCTGCTCACCGAGCACGGCATCTATCTGCGCGAGCGCTACCTCGGCTACCGCGGCGCCGGACAGCGCTGGCCCGTCAAGGCGTTCATGCTCGGCTTCTACCGCGAGCTGAACTCCCTCGGCTACCGCGCCGCCGACCTCATCACCCCCTGCAACCAGTACAACCGCCGCTGGGAGGAACGCGGCGGCGCCGATGGCGACCGGATCCGCACGGTCTACAACGGCGTCGACCCGCACGCCTTCCCGCACGCGGGACCCGAACCCGCCGTGCCCACCCTCACCTGGTGCGGCCGGGTCGACCCCATCAAGGACCTGGAGACCCTCCTGCGCGCGTACGCCATGGTGCGCGCCGAGCTGCCCGAGACCCGGCTGCGGCTGTTCGGTCCGGTACCGCCCGGCGGGGAGGCGTACCGCACCCGCCTGGAGAAGCTCGCCGCCGAACTGGGCGTCACCGACGGGCTGACCTTCGAGGGCCGCATCACCGAGGTGTGGCGCGCCTACGCGGCCGGCCACGTCGTCATGCTGTCCTCGATCTCGGAGGGCTTCCCGTTCTCGATCATCGAAGCCATGTCCTGCGGCCGTACGACGGTCTCCACGGACGTGGGCGGGGTCCGGGAGGCCGTCGGCGACACCGGCATCGTCGTCCCGCCGCGCGAACCGGAGAAGATGGCCGCCGCCGCCCTCGCCCTGCTGCGGGACGAGGAACGGCGCCTGGATCTCGGCGAGCTGTCCCGCCGGCGGGTCATCGACCGGTTCACGCTGCGCCGTTCCGTCGACGCGTTCAGGACCGTCTACCAGGAACTGGCCGGGCGGCCCACGGTGTACGAACCCGCCGTGGAGACCGTCGACGACTGGACCCTCGAACTGCGCGACCCCTGGTACCAGGCCGTCGCCACGGACGGGACCGGCTGGTGAGCGGCTCCCTGCGCACCCAGCCCGGAGCGCACGAGGCCACCCGTCCCCTGGTGCCGAGCCAGCGCCGCCCGGCGAGCTGGGGACGGCCCGACCCGATCGACGAACTCGCCGCCGAGCTCGAGGAGTTCGTCACGGTGGCCGTTCATCCCGACGAGGTGGCCGCGCTCCTCGAGTCCGACGGCCTCTCGGACGACCAGATCCGCGAACGGTACGGCGTCACCAACTCCTTCGCCCTCGCCGAGGCGTTGTTCCAGCGCGTCGACCGGGGCTATCCCGAACCGGACGCGCCGGCCCCCGACCCCTGGGTGACCGGTCTGATCGGGTGCCTCCTGCGGGGCGTCGTCTTCGCCCTCCCCGGCCTCGGCTACGTCCTCGCCGCACCGCTCCTCGCGGGGCCGAGGGGCGCGTTCGGACTTCCGGCCGGGACCGTTTCGATGCTCGCCGGGGCGCTGTGCGGCTGGACCTGGAACCAGGGGCTCGCCCACCGCGCGTACACCTGGATGGGGCTCGGCGACCGCGCGGCCGCCCGCCGCGCCCTGCTCGTCGGTACCCCGGTCGGTGTCCTGCTCGGCTCCCTGGTGGCCTTCGCGGCGGCGGGATCGGCCGGCCGGGGCGCCGTCGCCTTCGCCGCCGGGCAGTCCGGCTACCTCGGCGCGGCCACCGTGCTGCTGGTCATGGGCAGGGAACGGACCCTGCTCGCCGCCCTGGCCCCCATGACGGCGGGCGCGGCCCTCACCGTGTTCCACCCGGTCCCCGACCTGGCCCGCGTGGCCCTGCTCCTCGGCTCCCTCGGGGCGGTCGCCGTGCTCGGGCTCATCGAAGTCGCTCCGGCGGTAAGGGAGTTGGGGGAGGGAAGCTGGGGCGCGGGACTGATCGCGCTGCTGCCGTACGGCACCCTGCGGGGCGGCGCCGAGCCGTCCGCGCGCGCCGGTGACCCGCGGCCGGCCTCCGCGGGCCGGCCGGCCACGGGGAAGCGGGTGACGGCTCCGGGCCGCCTCGCCGTTCTCGCCGCGCGGCTGCGCGCCCGCCGGTCCGCCCCGCGCCGGCACGCCGGAACCCTCGCGTACGCCCTCTTCGGGCTCGGCGGCGGTGTCCTCGTGCTGTACGCGGCGCTCGGCGACGTTCTGACCGGAGCGCGTGCGGCCGCCGCCGCACCGGCCGCGGTCGCGCTGACCCTCAGCATGGGTCCCGCCGAGTGGCTGCTCTTCCGCTTCCGCAGCGGCAGCCTCGCCGGACTGCGCTCCAGCACCTCGGCGAGGAGTTTCCGGCGGGTCACCGCCGGCGCGCTCCTGAGGTGCCTGACCGGCTACCTCGCCGCGCTGCTCGTGCTCGGCCTCGGCGTCTCCGCGCTGTGGCCGCACGCGCCCGCCGCCGCGGACGCGGTCAGGCTCGGCGGACTCCTCCTGCTGGGGGTGGTCATGTGGACCGGGCTGCTGCTCCAGTCCTTCGGCGCCGTCACCGGCACCGCCGCCGTGGTCTGTGCCGCCGCGCTCGCCCAGACCGCGGCCCTCGCCACGCACACGGGTGACGCGCACTGGGTGGGCCTGATCGCCTGCGGCGCGGCGGCGGGCGCACAGGCCCTGCTCGTCTGCGCCCGGCTGGGAAAGGTGACGGCCCACCGGTGAAGACCCTCCTCGTCCCGTACTACGAACACCCCGCCGTCCGCCCGGCCGAGTGGGACGCGCTCGTCGCCGCCGCGCCCCGGCTGTACGGCGTGGTGCTCAACCCCGCCAGTGGACCCGGCGACCGCCCCGACCCGGGGTTCGCGGCGGTCGCCGCGCGGCTGCGCGCGGCGGACGTCCGGGTCCTCGGATACGTCGACACGGCGTACGGGCGCCGGCCGCTCGGGGACGTCCAGGGCGAACTGGCCCGCCACCGCGACTGGTTCGGCACCGACGGCGTCTTCCTGGACCAGGTGGCCGCGACAGAGGACGAGTTCGGCTACTACCGGCGGCTGGCGACCGCGGTCCGGGGACTGGACGGCGGCACCCTCGTCCTCAACCACGGCACGGCACCGCACCCTTCGTACGCCCGTGTCGCCGACGTCCTCGTCACCTTCGAAGGCACCTGGGCCGCCTACCGGAGGAAGCCCCCGCCGCCGTGGACGGGCACCGGCGTGGGCCTGTGCCATCTCGTCCACGCGGCGCCCGCCGGAGTCGACACGGCGGCGCTCGCCCGGGAACGGGGTGCCGGACTCTCCTGCGCCGTCCCCGGCACCGGAGACCATCCCTGGGGCACCCTGCCCCACGGGCTCGCCCCCACCCCGTGAACGCGGTGATCAGCCCAGCGAGAGCACCACGAGCGCGGTCGTCGCCGCCGTCTCCGCGAGACCGCCGAACACATCGCCGGTGACACCGCCGAAACGCCTGGTGCAGTGCCGCAGCAGCAGTTCGGCGGTCAGGACGGACAGCACCACCGCCATCGCGGCGCGCACGATGTCGTACGTCCCGACGAGCGCGCCCGCGCCCGCCGCCGCCCCGGTCACGGCCGCCGCGATCAGCAGCGCGCCCCACACCGTCACGGTGCCCGCGACCGCCGCGCCCAGACCCCCGGGGCGGGCCGCGGGCACTCCGGTGCGGGCGGCCAGTGTGAGGGCGAGGCGGGCCGCGGCCGCCGAGACGACGGCGGCGAGGACACCCCGGCCCCACGAGACCTCGTACGCCTGGGTGAGTGCCGCCACCTGGGCGAGCAGGACGAACACGAGGGTGATCACGCCGAACGGCCCGATGTCCGACTGCTTCATGATCCGCAGCGCGTCCTCGGCCGGCTTTCCGCTGCCCAGTCCGTCGGCGGTGTCGGCGAGACCGTCGAGGTGCAGACCCCGGGTCAGCGCGGCCGGTACGGCGGCGGTGGCCACGGCCGCGAGCAGCGGGCCCGAACCCATGGCCAGCAAGGCCACGCCCGCCAGCGCCGCGCCCGCCCCCACCACCAGACCGGTCAGGGGGGCGCACAGCATGCCGCCGCGCGCCGCGTCACGGTCCCAGCGGGTCACCTTCACCGGGAGCACGGTGAGGGTGCCGAAGGCGAAGCGGAGACTGTCGGGCAGGGAGGCGCCGGAGGCGGTCTTGGACATCGGCGCAGGCTACCCGGACGCCCGGAGGGCGGATACAGCGGTGCTGGATAAAGTTCACATATGGGTCATTGGTTGTATCGGAACATCGTCGAGCCAGGGAAACTCCCCCTGTTCCTGGCGCTGGCCTCGTTCGTCGTGACCTTCGTGGTCACCCGCGTCGTCGTGCGGATGATCCGGGCCGGCAAAGGGCCCTTCGGCAACGTCAAGGCCGGCGATCTGCACATCCACCACGTGGTCCCCGGCGTCGTGCTCACGGTGATCGGCGGCTTCGGCGCGGTCGCCGGCAGCCGCTACGGCTTCTGGCCCTGCGCGAGCGCCGTGGTGTTCGGTGTCGGAACGGGTCTCGTACTCGACGAGTTCGCGCTGATCCTGCACCTCGACGACGTCTACTGGACCGATGACGGCCGCAAGAGCGTCGAGGTCGTGGTGGTCACGGCGGCCCTCGTCGGCCTGATGCTCAGCGGCTTCTCACCGTTCGGCGTCAACGACGTCAGCGACCAGGAGGCGCAGGACCGCGCCAGCGCGATCGCGACCATCGCCCTGAACTTCTTCTTCGCGCTGCTCACCCTGAGCAAGGGCAAGGCCCGTATGGCGATCTTCGGAGTGATCGTGCCCTTCATCGCCTTCATCGGCGCCATCAGACTGGCCAAGCCCGCCTCGCCCTGGGCCAAGCGCTTCTACCGGAACCGGCCGCGCGCCCGCGCCAAGGCCACGCTGCGCGCGTACCGGCACGACCGCCGCTGGTCGGGCCCCGCACGCAGGCTTCAGGAGTGGATCGGCGGCAAACCCGACCCCGTTCCCGCCCGCTCCCTGTCCGAACGGCGGTGACGCGCGGCGGACAGAGCGCACACCACCAGCACCGCGGCGATCGCCGCCAGGTGCTCCTTGCCCGCCAGGTTGTCCTTGACGATCACCTCGGCCACCATCGCCCCGATCACGATCGCCACCGTCGCGTACGCCCGGTAGCGCCAGCCCAAGAACACCGCGAGGCCCACCACCGCCGCCGACGGACCGGTGTCGACGACCAGCGCGTCCGCCCCGGGCAGCCCCAGGGGGGCGTGCGGTCCGAGCGCGATGCCGACCCGGGCGTACAGCGTCCCGGCCAGCGTGGCGACGTACGCGACGACGAGGGTGCGCCACCAGCCCAGACAGATCTCGGCGATCCCGAAGACGATCAGGATCTGCGCGAGCGCGCCCCACACGGGCAGATCCAGCGCCGGCACGAACAGGGACAGCGGGGTGCGGACCAGGGCGAGCCACAGCGGGTCCTCGGCCCGGACGGCACCCGTGTTCTGCACCAGCCGGTAGCCCCAGGACCGGTTCTGGACGAACTGGAGGACGGCCGTCAGGCACACCGCGCCGAGGGTCATCGGGACCGCCCGCCACCCCCTCGCCCGCAGGGCCCGGCGCACGGTCGCGTACAGCAGACCCCACTCGGCGCGGGCCCAGCGGGCGAGTGCCCTCATCCGGTCGTCCCCACGGCGCTCCCCGCTCCGGCCCCGGCCGGTCTCATCGGTGCGACTCCAGGTGCTTGCGGTGCAGCCACTTCGGCAGGCCGGGCGCCTCCAGGAACCCCTCGGCGCGCGCGGACGCGACCCCGATGCGTAGCAGGTCCGCGCTCTTCTCGAAGAGCAGGAACCGCGGTTCCCAGATGGGCCGGTACTTGGCGTTGGCCCGGTACAGGGACTCGATCTGCCACCAGCGGGAGAAGAAGCTGAGCAGCGAACGCCAGAGCCGCAGCACCGGACCCGCGCCGAGGCGCGCCCCACGTTCGAAGACCGAACGGAACATCGCGAAGTTGAGCGAGACCTGGGTGATCCCGATCTCCCGGGCACGCCGCAGGAGTTCGATCACCATGAACTCCATGAGCCCGTTCTCCGCGTCGCGGTCGCGCCGCATCAGATCGAGGGAGAGCCCGCCGGGACCCCAGGGGACGAAGGACAGCACCGCCCTCAAGTCGCCTGCGGAGTCGGTGCATTCGAGCATCACGCAGCGTCCGTCCTCGGGGTCGCCGAGCCGTCCCAGCGCCATGCTGAAACCGCGCTCGGTCGCGCCGTCGCGCCAGTCGTCCGCGCGCTGGAGCAGATACGTCATCTCGGCGGCCGGGATGTCCTCGTGCCGTCGGATGCGCACCCGGTACCCGGCCCGCCGGACCCGGTTGTAGGCCTGCCGGACTGTCCGCATCGCCCGTCCCTCAAGGGTGAACTCGGCCGTCTCGACGAGGGCTTCGTCGCCCAGCTCCAGGGCGTCGAGGCCGTGCCGGGCGTAGACGGTGCCCGCCTCCTCGCTCGCGCCCATCACCGCCGGGATCCAGCCGTGCTCCCTGGCCTCGGCGAGCCAGGGCTCGATGGCGCCGGGCCAGGCCTCGGGGTCCCCGATGGGGTCACCGCTCGCCAGGGAGACCCCGCCCACCACCCGGTACGCCACCGCCGCCTTGCCGGTGGGCGACCAGACCACGCTCTTCTCCCGGCGCAGCGAGAAGTAGCCCAGCGAGTCCCGGTCGCCGTTGCGTTCCAGCAGCGCGCGCAGCCGTTTCTCGTCGTCCTCGGTGAGCGGGTCGACGGCGCGGTGGGAGCGGAACGCGGCGTAGAGGACGGCGAGGACCAGCAGGGTGCTGAGCACGTTGATGCTGACGTTGACCCAGTTCGGGGTGGCGATCCCGGGGTAGTGGGAGTCGTCGGCGGCGACCGAGACGAGCCGCAGGGTGCCGTGGCGCCAGCGGTCCAGGAAGGTCGAACGGTGCGCGTCGTGCGCGTCGTTGGTGACGGTGACCAGCAGCGCGGCGAGCAGTGAGGTGACCAGGAGGCCGCCGATCGCGACGGCCGCCGCGAGCTTCGGGTTCGACCGGTCGCCCTTGGCGTAGAACTCCCGGCGGCCGACGGCCAGGGAGCCCACGAAGGCCGCGGTCAGCGCGAGCGAGACCCAGTTCTGCGCGTACTGGCGGATCTCCGGGAACGCCATCGCGACGCCGAACAGCAGCAGGAACAGCCCGCCGAGCACGGAGTTGAGGATCCACGCGGCCCGCTTGCGCCGCCGCATCGTGGTGGCGAGGAACATCGTGAACACGCCGGAGGCGAAGCCGGCGGTCAGCAGATAGGGCGTGAAGTAGTTCTCGGTGTTGTGCCGTCGCACGTCCTGTCCGAGGGAGACCCAGGCGGCGCTCAGAAAGTTGATGAACGTGACCGCGCGCAGGTACCAGACGGCGAGGGCGGCGGCCCGCCGGGAGCCGGCCGTGGACCGCCGGTCCCCGTCACTCCGACGGCCCGAAGCCCGCTCCGGCTCAACAGCAACGGCAATCCCGACATCTCCCATAAAACGGGATGATATGGGGCAAGGGGCCCATGGCGGCGAACCTGCGGTGTCTCCGGCCCATCGGAGATTTCAGCCCCTCCGGCGTTTGAGGAGCGGGGTCTGGGGCGGAGCCCCAGGTACGGGACGGGCAGGGGCGGAGGGGGCGAAAGAAGCTTGTGATGCGACCCGGCGGACCGGGCCTACGCGTCGGAGCCGGGGCTCGGGGTGGACTCGGACGCGGTGCCGGGCTCGGAGTCGGGCCCGGAATCAGAATCGGGGCCAGAGCCGGAATCGGGCTCGGAAGGCTCCTCCGGGGTTTCCTCCGCCGCCGGAACAGCGGCGGCCTCCGGGAGCTCCGCCGCAAGCCGCGCCGCGGCCTGAACCAACGGCAGCGCAAGCAGCGCCCCCGCCCCCTCACCCACGGTCACCCCATGATCGAGCAACGGCTCCAGAGCCATCCGGTCCAACGCCTTCGCCTGCGCCGGCTCCCCACTCCGCTGCCCGGCCAGCCACCAGTCCGGCGCCCGGAAGGCGACCCGCTGACCGACCAGCGCGCACGCCGCCGACACCACACCGTCGAGGATCACCGGCATCTTGCGCACCGCGCTCTGCAGCAGGAACCCGGTCATCGCCGCCAGATCGGGCCCGCCCACCGTCGCCAGAAGCTGAAGCTGGTCCCCGAGCACGGGCCGCGCCCGCCGCAGCGCGTCGCGCACCGCGGCACACTTGCGCATCCACGTGAGGTCGTCGATGGCCTGCCCGCCCCGCCCGGTCACGACGGACGCGTCGGTCCCGCAAAGCGCCGCGACCAGGACGGCCGCCGCCGTGGTCCCGCCCACGCTGATGTCGCCGAGCACCACCAGATCCGTACCGGAGTCCGCCTCCTCGTCGGCGATGGCCACGCCCGCCCGGAACGCGGCCTCGGCCTCCTCCAGGGTCATCGCGTCCTCGACGTCGATCCGCCCCGAACCGCGCCGGACCCGGTGCCGTACGACCTCGTCGGGCAGCCCCCCGGGATCCGACTCCAGCGACATGTCGATCACGCGTACGGGCACGCCCAGCCCGCGGGCCAGCACCGACCCGGGGCTCCCGCCCTCCAGGACCGCCCGGACCAGCCGGCCGGCCTCGCCCGCGGGGCGCGCCGACACGCCGACCACGGCGACGCCGTGGTCGCCCGCGAACAGCACGGCGCGCGGGTGCTCGATCGGCCGTACCGGCACCGCGGACTGCGCCGCCGCCAGCCATTCACCCAGGTCGTCGAGGCGGCCCAGCGCCCCGGGCGGCACGGTCCGGCGCTCCCGGTACGCCTCGGCGTCACGGCGTACGCCTCCGTCGGGACGCTCGATCAGATCGGTGAAGTCGTCGAGATTAAGCGGGCTCATTCGCCGAACAGTACCGGCACTGATCGAACGCGTCCGCGCCACGTCGTTGCGCTCCGGATCCCCATTCCATACGTACCGTTTGTATCGGATTGTCGTACGGCTCGTCCCCGACAGGAGCGTCCATGCCCCCCACCCCGCAGCCGATCTCCGAACACCGTGCCGCCTACGCGGCCGAACTCGCCCGGGGCACCGCCCAATTCCACGAACCACGCCGCGCCGACTGCCCGTGGTGCGGCTCGGACCGCCTGCACACCCGCCTGCGGACGCCGGATCTGCGCCAGCGCAAGCCGGGAACGTTCGTCGTCGACGCATGTGGGGACTGCGCCCACGCCTTCCAGAACCCCCGGCTCACCGCCGAGGGCCTGGCCTTCTACCGGCGGGAGGTGCGCGAGGACGCCCACGACGGCCTCGCCGAACGGCTGCTCGGTGCCCGCGGCGGAGCCGGACGCCACCTCGCGGCGGCCCGCGCCCTGCTGCCCTTCACGGAACCGGAGAGCTGGCTCGACATCGGCACCGGGCACGGACACTTCCCGGCGGCGGCCAAGGAGGTCCACCCGTACACCTCCTTCGACGGCCTCGACCCGACCCGGCGCGTCGAGCGGGCGCGGGCGGTGGGCCGGGTGGAGGAGGCGCACGTCGGACGGCTCACCGACCCGCGGATCGCCGACCGGCTGCGCGCCCGCTACGACGTCGTGAGCATGCTCCACCACCTGGAGCACACCCCCGAACCGCGCGAGGAACTGCGCGCCGCACTGGAGGTGTTGAGACCCGGCGGGCATCTCCTGGTCGAAGTGCCCGACCCCGACTGCGCGTTCGGCGCGCTGCTCGGCAAGTGGTGGCCGGCGTACGGCCAGCCGCGCCATCTGCACCTCATGCCGCTGCCCAACCTGCTCGGCGAACTGGAGGCCCTCGGCTGCGTGGTCGTCGCCACGGACCGGCGCGAGCCGCACATCCCCCACGACCTCTCGGGCGCCCTCGCCCTGGCGCTCGGACACGCCCTCCCCGGACCTGACGCCCCCTGGCGCCCGGCACCGCCGACACCCCTCCAGCGGACCACGCGCCGGGCCCTGAGCCGGGCGTCCGCCCCGCTCCTCGCCTCGGCCGCCGCACTCGACCGGGCGCTTGCCCCCCTGCTGCGCCGCACCAGCTTCTCGAACGCGTACCGAGTCGTCGCCCGCAAGGAGGACTGAGTCCCGCCGCCCGCACGGAGGACGGAACCCCGGCCACCCGCGAGGCGACCCGAACCGCCGCCGCCGACGACGAGGGTGACCCGAACCGCCGCCGGCGAGGGCGACCCGAACCGCCGCCGGCGAGGGCGACCCGAACCGCCGCCCTCCTCCGTCAGCCCCGCAGTGTCAGGGCCTGTCCCGCCACGACCAGCAGCACGTGCTCGCACTCCCCGGCGAAGGCCGCGTTCAGACGGCCGAGTTCGTCGCGGTAGCGGCGTCCGGACGCCGTGGCCGGCACGATGCCCGAGCCGACCTCGTTCGAGACGGCGACGAGCGTGCGGCGGGTGTGGCGGACCGCGGCGACGAGTTCCTCCACGCGGGCGCGCAGGGCGCGTTCACCGCCCCCCGACCACTCGGCGTCGTCCCAGGCGTTCACCGCGTCCATGGCGTCCGTCAGCCACAGCGAGAGACAGTCGACGAGCAGGGGCGGGCCGTCCTCCGCGAGGAGGGGGACCAGGTCGCAGGTCTCGACGGTCCCCCAGGAGCCGGGCCGCCGCTCACGGTGGACCCTCACCCGCTGCGTCCACTCGGAGTCCCCGCCGCGCGTCCCTCCCGTGGCGACGTACAGGACATCGGCGAAGGCCTCCATCCGCCGTTCCGCCTCCACCGACTTGCCCGACCGCGCCCCGCCGAGCACCAGCGTCCTGCGCGGCACGTCGGGCACGTCCTCGTAGACACCCACGTCGAGCGTCGTCCCGTCGGGCACGGCCCGCGCGCCCGCCGCGGCGAGCCGCCTGCGCAGTTCCGCCCCCGGGGGCACGTCGTGGTCGAGGTGCACCGCGATCACGTCCGTCGTCGGGCCGACCGCGCCGGCCGCGCGCAGCCTCGCCAGCGCGTCAGGCCGCCCGACCACACCGAGGAGCACCATGTGGTACACCTCGCCGTTCTCGTCCAGACCCGCGGGGGCCGCGCCCGGCGGCAGATACAGCAGCCGCTGTCCGGCCGGGCCGGTCACCGCGTATCCCGTGCCGGGCGCGTCCATCGGCACCGCCCGCACCCGGTGACCCGTCAGCAGCGCCAACTCCCGTCCGTCGGGCACCCGGCCGGGCTGCGGCAGCCCGGCCGGCACCTCCACGGCGGGCCCGTCGTGCGGATGGGAGAGCAGTACCTGCCGTACGCCGCCCAGCGAGTGCCCGGCGCGGGCCGCCGCGAACGCGGCGCCGGGCGTGAGGTCGAGCAGCAGGGTGCCGTCCACGAGCAGCGCGGTGGCCGCTCGCGCCTCCTCGCCGAGCGCGCTCGCGCAGGCGGCGCAGGGACAGTCGGGGCGGGGCAGGCCCGCGGGGGCACCGGTGCCGAGCAGAGTCAGTTCCACGCCGCCGATTTTTCCGTGTCCCCGGACGTCTTGCGCGTCCGGCTAGGCTTCGGACGGGAGACGGATCTTGTCCGGCTTCCGCTGTGCAGTGTGCTCACACCTTGGAGGCGTACATGGCGGCATGGACGTGGCGGTTCGAGAAGTCCGACGGGACAGAGGTCCAACCCGCGGTGCAGCCGGAGGAGTTCACCACCCAGGGCGACGCCGAGTCCTGGATCGGTGAGGTGTGGAAGGACCTTGTGGCGGGTGGCGCCGACCAGGTTTTCCTCTTCGAGGACAGCACGCAGATCTACGGCCCGATGAGCCTGCACGCCGAAGCGGAGTAGGCCGGTAGGGGTTGCCGGGACCACACCCCGGCAACCCGCCGCCGCCCGCCACGGCACCCGTGCGAGCGACACCGGCGGCGGGCCGCTCGGCGAACCGGGACGGGCTTCGGGGCCGCCCGGCGTCCCGGGACCGGCCGGCGGCTCCGGACCCGACGGCGGCCGGGGCCCGTCAACGGCTCGGAGCCGGTCGGTGACCGTGGGCCCTCAGCCCCGCACGCCGCACAGATGGAGGAGGGCCGCCACCTGGCGGTAGGGGTCCGTCCGGCCGGCCCGCTCCTCCGCGGCCAGCATCGACTCCGCGTCCGGCGGCACCGGGGCACCGTCGGCCGCCGTGTCCGTGAAGACGCGCACCCCGTACCAGGCGTGCAGCGGGGCCCCGATCCCGGCGAGCGTGCCGGTCAGCGTGGCGAGGCGGTCGGCGCGGACGTCGAGGCCGAGCCTGTTCGTGTACGCCGTCGTGTCGAACGAGGCCAGCGCCGTCGTCCAGTCCCCGCCGATCCCCGGCCGCATGGCCAGGGCGTCCGCGTTGCGCACCAGCAGCGAGAGCAGCCCGCCCGGGGCCAGCATCCGCGCCAGCCCGGCCAGCAGGGCGTCCGGCTCCTCGACGTACATCAGGACGCCGTGACACAGCACCACGTCGAAGCTGCCCGGCAGGAAGTGCACACCGGTCTCGTGCCCGTCGCCCTCGATGAGGCGCACCCGGCTCCGGATGCCCTCGGGCTCCGCGGCCAGCGACTCACGGGCCACGGACATCATCGTGGCGTCCCGCTCCAGCCCGGTCACCTGGTGGCCGGCCCGCGCGAGCCGCAGGGACTGTGTGCCCTGGCCCGCCCCGACGTCCAGCACCCGCAGGCGCTGCCCGACCGGATATCGCCCGGTTATCTGCTCATCGAGCTGCCGGGCCACCAGTTCCTGTCGTACGACATCCCGCAGCCCGCCCAGCCTGCTCAGCCAGGCATCCGCCGCGCCCCCGGAGAACGACGTAGTGCTCAGGGCCGCTCTCCGCGCTTGACCTGCGGCTTCGGCAGCCGGAGTCGACGCATCTGGAGCGTGCGCATCAGCGCGTAGCGGACGGCGCCCTTCGTGTTCTCGTCCGGGAAGCGCGCGTTGAGCTGCTTCCTCAGGCGGATCGCGATGACGAACGAGTCGACCACGATCATCACGATGACGACCAGCCAGAGCAGCAGCGCCACGTTCTTGAGAACGGCGACCGGCACCACGCTCAGCATGAGGATGATCACGGCCAGCGGCAGGAAGAGCTCGGCGACGCACAGCCGCGAGTCCACGTAGTCGCGCGCGAACCGGCGCACCTTGCCCTTGTCGCGCACGGGCAGGTAACGCTCGTCCCCGTTGGCGAGGGCCTGGCGCTGCCGCTCCATCGCCGTACGGCGGTCGTCGCGCTGGCGCTTGGCGGCCTCCTTGCGCGTCGTCGGCGTCTGAGCGACGCTGCGGCGCTGGGTCTGGGCCTCACTGCGCTTCGGCGTGGGGCGGCCCTTGGGGGCCTGAGGGTCACGGGTCATCTTGGAGTCGGTCACCAGCGCCTTGTCGGCGGGGGCCTTCTCTTCCTTCGCACGGCTACGGAACACAAAACCCAAGGGTACGGGGTCCGCGAGCATGGACGTCGATCGAGTGGGGAACGATCCGGCAACACCGTGCGTCTGTGCTGGACAGAGGGGACGTCCACCCGGGGTGCACCCCGGGTGCCACCTACTCCTTACGCCGGAGCGGTGGCGGGCGCAGTCGTCCTTGGGGATGAGCGCATCCGTCCCCGAACAGTGCGGTAATGGATGCAGGGCCCGTACTGTGGGTCCTGTTGTAGTACCTGGAGCTGGAGTCAGTCAGAAGGGGGCGCGCGAAGCCCATGAGCGGTGTCATGAAGCGTATGGGGATGATCTTCCGCGCGAAGGCGAACAAGGCCCTTGACCGGGCCGAGGACCCGCGCGAGACCCTCGATTACTCCTATCAGAAGCAGCTCGAGCTGCTCCAGAAGGTCCGGCGCGGTGTCGCCGACGTGGCGACCAGCCGCAAGCGTCTGGAACTTCAGCTCAACCAGCTCCAGAACCAGTCCTCCAAGCTGGAGGACCAGGGGCGCAAGGCCCTGGCGCTCGGCCGCGAGGACCTCGCCCGTGAGGCGCTGTCCCGCCGCGCCGCGCTCCAGCAGCAGGTCACCGACCTGGAGACGCAGCACCAGACCCTTCAGGGCGAGGAGGAGAAGCTCACCCTCGCGGCACAGCGTCTGCAGGCCAAGGTCGACGCCTTCCGTACGAAGAAGGAAACGATCAAGGCGACGTACACGGCGGCCCAGGCACAGACCCGGATCGGCGAGGCCTTCTCCGGCATCTCCGAGGAGATGGGCGACGTGGGGCTCGCCATCCAGCGCGCCGAGGACAAGACCGCGCAGCTCCAGGCGCGGGCCGGCGCGATCGACGAGCTGCTCGCCTCCGGGGCCCTGGACGACCAGTCCGGGCTGGCGAAGGACGACATCCAGAGCGAGCTCGACCGGATCTCCGGCGGCTCGGACGTGGAACTGGAGCTGCAGCGCATGAAGGCCGAGCTGGCCGGCGGTTCCTCGTCGCAGAAGCAGGCGATCGAGGGCGGCACGGGCCAGTCCCAGCCCTCGCAGCAGCAGGACACTCCGCGCTTCGACAAGCAGTGACCTGGCGGGCCCATGCCTGAGGAGGCGACATGATCGTACGGATCATGGGGGAGGGGCAGGTGAGGCTGGACGACGGCCGGCTCACCACCCTGAACAAGCTGGACAACGAACTGCTCACCGAGATGGAGAGGGGTGACGAGTCCGGCTTCCGCCGCACTCTGGCGGCCCTCCTGGACGCGGTGCGCGCCTCCGGGACCCCGCTCCCCGACGACTCGCTGGAGCCGTCGGAGCTCATCCTCCCGTCTCCGGACGCCACTCTCGAAGAGGTCCGCGAGATGCTCAGCGACGACGGCCTGATCCCCGGCTGACCACTCCCCGCGTTCCGGGCGCCGCCCGGGACGCCGGGGCCGGCCCGCGCCCCGGGCGTGAGACGGGCCGGGCCCGCGGTGGTGCCGTACCGGCAGGTCTCAAGCCCGGCAGGGCCCCGTACCGTGGACCGGATGAGCACCCTGGAGCGTATGAGGGACTGGCTGCGCGACCACCGCCTCGCCCTGGACGCCGCCGTCGCCGGCGGCGTCCTCGTCAGCATGGTGGCCGGCTCCTTCGTCGACGCGCACGGTGCCGACGGGACGACCTGGAGCGCCCGCACCCCGGACGTCCTCAGCCTCGCCCTGATGGTCCTCGCGGCCGCGGCCCTGGTCTTCCGCCGTCGCGCCCCGATGACGGTCCTCGCGGCGACCGTAGGCGTCTCCCTGGTGGAACTGGTGACCGCCGACCCCCGCGCCCCGGTGGCCATGTCCGCCGTCGTCGCCCTCTACACCGTGGCCTCGTCCACCGACCGTCCCACCACCTGGCGCGTCGGCCTGGTCACCATGACCGTCCTGACGGCCGTCGCCATGCTCGCCGGGCCGCTGCCCTGGTACGCCCAGGACAACCTCGGCGTCTTCGCCTGGACCGGCATGGCCGCCGCGGCCGGTGACGCCGTCCGCAGCCGGCGCGCCTTCGTCCACGCGATCAAGGAACGCGCCCTGCGGGCCGAGCGCACCCGGGAGGAGGAGGCGCGCCGCCGGGTCGCCGAGGAGCGGCTGCGGATCGCCCGCGACCTGCACGACGTCGTCGCCCACCACATCGCCCTCGTCAACGTGCAGGCCGGAGTCGCCGCCCACGTCATGGACAAGCGCCCCGACCAGGCCAAGGAGGCGCTCGCCCACGTACGGGAGGCGAGCCGGTCCGCGCTGAACGAACTGCGCGCGACCGTCGGCCTGCTGCGTCAGTCCGGCGACCCCGAGGCCCCGACCGAGCCCGCCCCCGGGCTGGCCCGGCTCGACGAGCTCGCGGACACCTTCCGCAACGCGGGACTCCCCGTCGAGGTGGCCCGTTCCGACTCCGGAACGGTGCTGCCCGCGGCCGCCGACCTCGCCGCGTACCGGGTGATCCAGGAGGCCCTGACCAATGTGCGCAAGCACGCGGGCCAGGGGGCGAAGGCCGAGGTCAGCGTGGTCCGGGTCGGTCCCGTGGTGGAGGTGACCGTCCTCGACAACGGCCCGGGACACGGCACCGGCCCCGGCGGGGAGGCCGTCCCGGGACAGGCGCCCGGCCCGGGAGCGGAGGACAACGGCCCCGGAGAGGACACCGGGCCGCAGGAGGGCGGCGGCCACGGGCTGCTCGGCATGCGCGAGCGCGTCACCGCGATCGGCGGGAGCTGCACGGCCGGTCCCCGCTACGGAGGCGGTTTCCGCGTCCATGCGATCCTTCCGGTCAAGAACCGTGCGACTGCCCTGGGGGACCCCGTATGACGATCCGAGTCGTGCTCGCCGACGACCAGGCGCTGCTGCGCAGCGCCTTTCGCGTGCTGGTCGACTCGGAGCCCGACATGGAGGTCGTCGGGGAGGCCTCCGACGGCGCCCAGGCCGTGACGGTGACCCGCGAGGAGCGGGCCGACGTGGTGCTGATGGACATCAGGATGCCGGGCACCGACGGACTCGCCGCCACCCGGCAGATCACCGCCGACCCGGGCCTCGCGCACGTACGCGTCGTGATGCTGACCACCTTCGAGGTCGACGAGTACGTCGTGCAGTCGCTGCGCGCCGGCGCGTCCGGGTTCCTCGGCAAGGGCGCCGAGCCCGAGGAACTGCTGAACGCCATCCGGATCGCCGCGGGCGGAGAGGCGCTGCTCTCCCCGGCCGCGACCAAAGGCCTCATCGCCCGGTTCCTCGCGCGGGGCGACGACGACGAGCCGGGTGCCGCCCGCTCCGAGCGGCTCGAAGCGCTCACCGGGCGCGAGCGCGAGGTGCTCGTCCAGGTCGCCGCGGGCCACTCCAACGACGAGATCGCCGAGCGTCTCGAAGTGAGTCCGCTCACGGTGAAGACGCACGTCAACCGGGCCATGGCCAAGCTGGGCGCCCGCGACCGGGCCCAGCTGGTGGTCATCGCGTACGAGTCGGGGCTGGTACGCCCGAGGGTGGACTGAGCGTTACCTGCGCGTACTGCGCCTGGAGTAGGTTCCGGGTAAGGAAATGGACCCAGGGGCTACGGATCGTCGCCCTTTCATGGCCCAGGGTGTGACGTGGGGCGTTCCCCAGTCCCCCGCCTTCCGCTCGAACCACAGAAGAGAGACCCACCACCCATGTCCTGGCTGTCCAGATTCAGCCTCGCGCAGCGGGCCCTCATCGGGCTGATGTCGATCATCGCGCTCGCTTTCGGGGCGATAGCGATCCCCCAGCTCAAGCAGCAGCTGCTGCCCACCATCGAACTGCCCATGGTGTCCGTGCTCGCGCCGTACCAGGGTGCGTCTCCGGATGTGGTCGAGAAGCAGGTCGTCGAGCCCATCGAGGACAGCCTCGAAGCCGTCGACGGCATCACCGGTGTCACCTCCACCGCGAGCGAGGGCAACGCCGTCATCATGGCGTCCTTCGACTACGGCAACGACACCAAGCAGCTCGTCGCCGACGTCCAGCAGGCCGTCAACCGGGCCCGCGCCCAGCTCCCTGACGACGTCGACCCGCAGGTCATCGCCGGTTCGACGGACGACATGCCGACCGTCGTCCTCGCCGTCACCTCCGGCAAGGACCAGCAGGCCCTGGCCGACCAGCTCGACCGCACGGTCGTCCCCGCCCTCGACGGCATCGACGGCGTCGGCCGGGTCGCGGTCACCGGTGTGCGTGACCTCCAGGTCACCGTCACGCCCGACGAGAAGAAGCTGGCGAAGGCCGGCCTCACCACGGCCGCCCTCGGCCAGGCCCTCCAGGCCGGCGGGGCGACCGTCCCGGCCGGCTCGTTCGACGAGGACGGCAGCAACCAGACCGTGCGGGTCGGCGGCGGCTTCACCTCGCTGGGGCAGATCCAGGACCTGATGGTCGCGGGTCAGCCCGGCAAGAAGCCGGTGCGCCTCGGCAGCGTCGCCGCCGTGAAGCAGGAGCCGGCCAAGGCCGACTCCATCACGCGCACCGACGGCAGCCCGAGCCTCGCCGTGATGGTCACCATGGACCACGACGGCAGCGCCGTCGCCATCTCCGACGCGGTCAAGGACAAGCTTCCCGGCCTGCGCGCCGACCTGGGCGCCGGTTCGGCGATCACCGTCGTCAGCGACCAGGGTCCGGCGGTCTCCAAGTCCATCCACGGGCTGACCACCGAGGGCGCCCTCGGCCTGCTGTTCGCGGTTCTGGTCATCCTGCTCTTCCTGGCGTCGGTCCGCTCGACGCTGGTCACCGCGGTGTCGATCCCGCTGTCCGTGGTGCTGGCCCTGGTCGTGCTGTGGACCCGTGACCTGTCGCTCAACATGCTGACGCTCGGCGCGCTCACCATCGCGATCGGCCGGGTCGTCGACGACTCGATCGTCGTCCTGGAGAACATCAAGCGGCACCTCGGGTACGGCGAGGAACGCGAGGAGGCGATCCTCACCGCGGTCCGCGAGGTGGCCGGAGCGGTCACCTCCTCGACGCTCACCACGGTCGCCGTCTTCCTGCCGATCGGGCTGACCGGCGGCATGGTCGGCGAACTGTTCGGCTCCTTCAGCCTCACGGTCACGGCGGCGCTCCTCGCGTCCCTGCTCGTCTCGCTGACGGTCGTCCCCGTGCTCTCGTACTGGTTCCTGCGCGCACCCAAGGGCACCCCGGCGGACGCCGCGGAGGCCCGCCGCCAGGCCGAGGAGAAGGAGGAGCGCAGCCGTCTCCAGCGCTTCTACGTCCCGGTCCTGCGCTTCGCCACCCGCCGCAGGCTGACCAGCGTGCTGATCGCGGCCGCGATCCTCGTCGGCACCTTCGGCATGGCGCCCCTGCTGAAGACGAACTTCTTCGACCAGGGCGAGCAGGAAGTCCTCAGCGTCAAGCAGCAGTTGAAGCCGGGCACCAGCCTGGCGACGACCGACGCGCAGGCGAAGAAGGTCGAGAAGGTCCTCGACGGCATCAAGGGCGTCAAGGACTACCAGGTCACCATCGGCTCCTCCGGCTTCATGGCGGCCTTCGGCGGCGGTACGGACACCAACCAGGCGTCGTACCAGGTCATGCTGGAGGACTCCGCGTCCTCGAAGGACGTCCAGGACCGCGTGGAGAGCGAGCTCGGCAAGCTCTCCGGCGCCGGCACCATCACGGTCGCGGCCGGCGACGGGTTCGGCAGCCAGGACCTCAAGGTCGTGGTGAAGGCCGCGGACGGGGACGTGCTGCGCAAGGCGGCCGGCCAGGTCCGCGAGGAGGTCGCGAAGCTCGACGACGTCACCGACGTCACGAGCGACCTGTCGCAGAGCGTGCCGCGCATCTCGGTCAAGGCCAACTCCAAGGCGGCGGCGGCCGGTTTCAACGACGCCACGCTCGGCGCGGCGGTCACCCAGGCGGTACGCGGAACCACCAGCGGCAAGGCGACCCTGGACGACACCGAGCGGGACGTCGTCATCAGGTCCGCCGAGCCGGTCACCACGATCCAGGAGCTGCGCGGGCTGCGGCTCGGCGCGGTCAAGCTCGGTGACATCGCGGACGTGAAGCTGGTCGACGGGCCGGTCGCGATGACCCGGATCGACGGACAGCGGGCCGCCACGATCACCGCCAGGCCGACCGGTGACAACACCGGCGCGGTCAGCAACGACCTCACGGCGAAGCTCGCGAAGCTGAAGCTGCCCGCCGGCGCCACGGCGTCGATCGGCGGTGTCTCCTCGGACCAGAGCGACGCGTTCAAGAACCTGGGCCTGGCGATGCTGGCGGCGATCGCGATCGTCTTCATGCTGCTGGTGGCGACGTTCCGCTCGCTGGTCCAGCCGCTGATCCTGCTCGTGTCGATCCCGTTCGCGGCGACCGGCGCGATCGGCCTGCTCATCGTCACGGGCACCCCGATGGGTGTCCCCGCGATGATCGGCATGCTGATGCTCATCGGCATCGTGGTGACGAACGCGATCGTGCTGATCGACCTCGTCAACCAGTACCGGGCGCAGGGCTACGGCGTGGTCGAGGCCGTGATCGAGGGCGGCCGGCACCGGCTCCGCCCGATCCTGATGACGGCGCTGGCGACGATCTTCGCGCTGCTGCCGATGGCGCTGGGCGTGACCGGTGAGGGCGGCTTCATCGCGCAGCCGCTCGCGGTGGTCGTGATCGGCGGACTCATCAGCTCGACGCTGCTGACGCTGCTGCTCGTCCCGACGCTCTACGCGATGATCGAACTGCGCAAGGAGCGCCGGGCGAAGAAGAAGGCGGCGAAGCGCGAGGCGAAGTCCGGCACCGTCACGGGCGCCGTCGCCGACGAGGACAAGTCCCCGGAGCCGGCCGGAGTCTGATCCGGTTCCGACAAGCAAAAAGAAGTGGGGGGCGGCGGGCGCGGATGGGGGGGGGTGGGAGTGGTGGTGGGGGGGGGGGGGGGGGGCGGGGGCGGGGGGCGCCCGCCCGCGCACGCCCCCCCGCGCCCGCACACACAC
>NZ_JBHYXD010000005.1:96736-147029 GCF_042751995.1 Streptomyces sp. NPDC059371
TCCCCGCGCCGCCGGGGCGCGGCGGGTTGTCTCCCCCACACCACAAAAAAACCCCCCCCCCCCCCCCCCCCCCCCCCCCCCCCCCCTCTTCGATGTCACGTACGTGCGGGGGCAGCGGCGGCTACGGCAGCGCCAGCATCCGCTCCAGCGCCAGCTTCGCGAACGCCTCGGTCTCCTTGTCGACCTCGATGCGGTTGACGAGGTTGCCCTCGGCGAGGGACTCCAGGGTCCACACCAGGTGGGGCAGGTCGATGCGGTTCATCGTGGAGCAGAAGCAGACCGTCTTGTCGAGGAAGACGATCTCCTTGCCCTCGGGCGCGCCCCGGTTCGCGAGACGACGTACGAGGTTCAGCTCCGTGCCGATCGCCCACTTGGAGCCGGCCGGGGCGGCCTCCAGGGCCTTGATGATGTACTCCGTGGAGCCGACGTAGTCCGCCGCCGCGACGACCTCGTGCTTGCACTCGGGGTGCACGAGGACGTTGACGCCCGGGATGCGCTCCCGCACGTCGTTCACCGAGTCCACGCTGAAGCGGCCGTGCACCGAGCAGTGGCCGCGCCACAGGATCATCTTCGCGCCGCGCAGCTCCTCCGCGGTCAGCCCGCCGTTCGGCTTGTGCGGGTTGTAGAGCACGCAGTCGTCCAGGGACATGCCCATGTCGCGGACGGCGGTGTTGCGGCCGAGGTGCTGGTCGGGCAGGAACAGCACCTGCGAACCCTGCTCGAAGGCCCACTCCAGGGCCCGCTGGGCGTTCGACGACGTACAGATCGTGCCGCCGTGCTTGCCGGTGAACGCCTTGATGTCCGCGGACGAGTTCATGTACGAGACGGGCACGACCCGCTCGGCGATGCCGGCCTCGGTCAGGACGTCCCAGCACTCGGCGACCTGCTCGGCGGTGGCCATGTCGGCCATCGAGCAGCCCGCGGCGAGGTCCGGCAGGACGACCTTCTGGGCGTCGCCCGTGAGGATGTCGGCGGACTCGGCCATGAAGTGCACACCGCAGAAGACGATGTACTCGGCCTCCGGGCGGGCCGCCGCGTCACGGGCCAGCTTGAAGGAGTCACCCGTGACGTCAGCGAACTGGATGACCTCGTCGCGCTGGTAGTGGTGGCCGAGCACGAAGACCTTGTCGCCGAGCTTCTCCTTGGCCGCCCGCGCGCGTTCGACCAGGTCCGGGTCGGACGGCGAGGGCAGGTCGCCGGGGCACTCGACGCCACGCTCGCTCTTCGGGTCGGCCTGGCGGCCGAGCAGCAGCAGGGCGAGGGGCGTCGGCTGTACGTCGAGCTCCTGGGTCTGGGCGGTGGTCACGACACGCACCCTTTCTGTTCTGCGGGTCGCCGGGCTCCTGGCGGAGCGGGCCGGCGGTACGATGCCTTTTCGTCTATTTGACGCTATCTATCATAACCGCTTCACGTCACGTTGACGATGGCCATAGCGTCCATGTGACGTGAATCCCGATTGCCTCTCCGGCGGGTGACACCCGGGTGTCAGTGGGGTTGTCCACAGGCATGTGTTCGTGCGCGGGAGCATGTGCGAGCATGAAGAGAGAAGGCAC
This sequence comes from Streptomyces sp. NPDC059371, assembly GCF_042751995.1. Classification (NCBI taxonomy): domain Bacteria; kingdom Bacillati; phylum Actinomycetota; class Actinomycetes; order Kitasatosporales; family Streptomycetaceae; genus Streptomyces; species Streptomyces sp. NPDC059371. The sequence continues at coordinate 98,290 of NZ_JBHYXD010000005.1, forward strand.
AAGACATGAGCTCGGCCCGGAATGAATCCGCGGCCCCGCCGGTTGCAACCGTCGGCAAGCAGTCTCCGTACAACCCGGGAGAGAAGCAGATGTCCGTATCGGACGAGACCACCACCGTGAGCGACGGCATCATCCTGTCCGACGCCGCCGCTGCCAAGGTCAAGGCCCTGCTCGACCAGGAAGGCCGCGAGGACCTGGCGCTGCGCGTCGCCGTTCAGCCCGGCGGCTGCTCCGGCCTGCGGTACCAGCTCTTCTTCGACGAGCGCTCGCTCGACGGCGATGTCCTCAAGGACTTCGACGGTGTGAAGGTCGTCACCGACCGCATGAGCGCCCCGTACCTGGGCGGCGCCTCGATCGACTTCGTCGACACCATCGAGAAGCAGGGCTTCACGATCGACAACCCGAACGCGACGGGCTCCTGCGCCTGCGGCGACTCCTTCAGCTAGTCCGCCCCCGGGGCCTGGTCCACGGCCCGTGGCGAAGGCGCGTATACGCGGAGTACGGACGAAGGCGGCGTCCCCCTGTGAGGGGGGGCGCCGCCTTCGTGTGTCCGGGACCGGCCGGCCGTTACCGCGGCCCGGCCGACGCGGCTCCCGAGGCCTCGGGGATGCCGACGTGTCCGTGGTGCACCGCCTTGCCGTCGCTCCCGACGACCTCGCGGCCGCCCAGCGGCTCGTCCAGGCGCACGGTCTTCTCGTAGAACTTGGCGATCATGATGCAGACCTTGTTCTTCCAGGGCTTCTCCGTCACGGTCACGGTGACCTTGCCCGAGCTCTCGCTCGCCGACACCGTGTAGTGGGCGCACACCCCGCCGGTGAAGTCGACCGTCAGGTCCCTGCCGTCGGCGGTGTAGCCCTGGACGCCGACGTCACGCGTGGCCGCCGGCGAGGAGGGCTCGCCGGACGGCACCGGCACGGTCGGGTCCGCGCTCGGCGGCGCGGGCGATTCAGGCGAGGCCAGGAACGCCGGGTCGACCGCCGGATGCGTCACCGTGTACGTGTCCTGCGCGCCCGGCGCCCGCACCTCGAACAGCCAGGACGGCACCAGCGCCTGCCGCCCGTTCGCGCGCTGCGCCGCCAGTCCGAAGGTGGCCTTCTCGACGGTCACCGCCGCCCCCGGCTCCGGGGAGGGGTGCTCGCACGGCATCTCGTCCCGGTCCTTCAGCGGTACGGGGCTCGCGCAGCCGCCGATGCCCATGCGCCGGTGGCCGCCCGTCGCCGACCCCGACCCGTTCATCTCGTCCAGCGTCTTCCGCGCGCCGACGACCGGGTACGCGTCTCCCTCCACCGGCATCTTCAACTGGCCGCTGCCGCCCACGACATGACCGTCCGTGCCGATCCGCAGGCCGGTCGTCCAGCCGTACGTGGGCAGTCCGCCCACGACCGGGTCGGCGTTCACGACCCGTACCCGGTCCATGAGCTGGCTCGCGTCGAGCTTCGCGTCGTCCTGGCCCACCGCCTTCAGCACGGGCGCCGCCGCCTTCTCGGCCGCCGCCTCGCTCACCGGGCCCGGCGCGGAGCCGGCCGAGGAGCCGGAGGAACTGGAGCCCGAGGAACTGGAGTCCGAGGAGCCGGAGCCCACGGACTCGCAGACCGTGACCTTGACGCAGTTGTCGCCTCCCGGCAGGGCGGAGCTGTAGGTCCAGGTCCCCGGGGCGTCCGCGGTCACCCGCAGATTGGGCTCGGTGCCGTCCGCGGCCGTGCCGACCGTCCAGGCGTCCCCGGCGAGCCGGGGCGTTCCCGCCAGGCCCAGGGCCTTCGCGAGCCGCGCCACCTCGGCGCGGCTCACCCGGCCCTCGGCCCACTGCACGTGCGCGGAGCCGGGGCCCGCGGGGAGCGTGCCGCTCGCGCGGTATGTCGTGCCGTAGGGGTTGGGCTCGCCGGGCGCGATGCCCGCCGTACCGCCCGTGGACCCGTCGCCGGTGGTGCTCGCGGCGTAGCCGTCGAGGACGAGCGGCGGGGGAGTGCCGTCGGCGCCGGGGGTTCCGGAACGGCCGTCGCCGGACGCCGTCGTGGCGAAGTAGGCGCCGCCGCCCCCGACGAGCAGCACGGCGGCGACGACCGAGGCGACGAGCACCGGCGTGTTCCGCCGGCGGCCCCCACCGGCCCCGTCACCGTCGACGGTCCCCGAGCCGTTCCCGAGGACGGCGACTTCGGGGTGCTCGTCCCGGGACTCCTCCCCGGCCCCACCGTCGCCCGAGCCCTCCGGGACACCCGCGTCGGCACCCTCGGGGGAAGCGGGGAGAGCGGCGGAATCGGCGGAGCCGGAATCGCCGGAGCCCTTGCCGGAACCCGCGTCGGCTTCCTCGCCGGAGCTCTTGCCGGAATTCGCTGAGGCTTCCTCTCCGGAGCCCGCGACGGTGCCGCGCGTGCCGGGAGCGGCCGCGTCGGCGGCAGCCTCCACCGTCCCGTCGGCCGCGTCCCCGGCGGAACCCTCTGCCCGGTCCCCGGCGGAACCCTCTGCCCGGTCCCCGGCGGAACCCTCTGCCCGGTCCCCGGCGGAACTCTCTGCCCGGTCCCCTGCGGGAACCTTGGCGTGATTCTCGGCCCGGTCCCCTGCGGAAACCTCGGTCCGGTCCTCGGCGGGGTCCTTCGCCGGGCTGTCGGCGGGATCCGCGGCGGCGTCCTCGGCCCGGTTCCCGGCGGGATCCGCGGCGGTGTTCTCCGGGGCGGCCTCGGCGGTGTTCTCGGTCGCCTCCTCGGCGGGACCCTCGGCGTGACTCCCGGCGGGATCGGTCGCGTCGTTGTCGGGTCGCTCGGTGCTCACCGCATCGCTCCTTCGGCTCCACTGCAGTCCCATGACCCGGCCCTGTCGATGACGGGCACTCCAGGGTCGTATGGCACATCCCTTTTACGGGGGACGGCGATGGGACGCAGCGGGGGAGCGCACGGTTCCCTGCGAGCGCACCCCTTCTTCACCCGTTCGGCGCCGCCGGAAACTCTCACCCGTTCGGCGCCGCCGGGCTCTCACCCGAACGGCGGCGCCGGACGGACGCCGCCGGTCAGTCGCCGTAGTCGGACATCGCGTCCAGCAGCCGCGCCGAGGCGGGCGGAACGGTCACCCCGTGGATGAGGGAGGGAGAGACATGGACCGGAGGAACAGGTGCGGGGGCCGACCAGTGACCGGCCATCCGGGCGCAGTCGCCGCGCAGCGACGCCAGATCGCCTTCCAGGTCGCCGACCGGGCCGAGCGAAGCAGTGCCGTGGACCTTGAGGTTCGTCATACCGGAACCGTATGCACCGTTGCCGTCACGAAGAAAGATCTACTATCGGGTAGTTTTGGCCCTTCAGGGGTCGCGTGCGGACCCGGTAGCGTTAACTGTCAATCCCCTCCCCTCGCAGGAGCGTGTCCTAGCCGTGCGTATCGCAGTCACCGGCTCCATCGCCACCGACCACCTCATGACCTTTCCCGGCCGTTTCGCCGACCAGCTCGTCGCGGACCAGCTGCACACGGTCTCCCTCTCCTTCCTGGTCGACAACCTCGATGTCCGCCGCGGCGGGGTCGGCGCGAACATCGCGTTCGGCATGGGGCAGCTCGGTACCCGCCCGATCCTGGTCGGAGCCGCGGGTTCCGACTTCGACGAGTACCGCGCCTGGCTGGACCGCCACGGCGTCGACACCGCCTCCGTGCGCATCTCGGAGGTGCTGCACACCGCGCGCTTCGTGTGCACCACGGACGCCGACCACAACCAGATCGGCTCGTTCTACACGGGCGCGATGAGCGAGGCCCGCCTCATCGAGCTCAAGGCCGTCGCGGACCGGGTCGGCGGTCTCGACCTCGTCCTGATCGGAGCGGACGACCCCGAGGGGATGCTCCGCCACACCGAGGAGTGCCGCTCGCGCGGGATCCCGTTCGCCGCCGACTTCTCGCAGCAGATCGCGCGCATGAACGGCGACGAGATCCGGGTCCTGCTGGACGGCGCGACGTTCCTCTTCTCGAACGAGTACGAGAAGGGGCTCATCGAGTCCAAGACGGGCTGGAGCGACGCGGAGATCCTCTCCAAGGTCGGCCACCGGGTGACCACCCTCGGCTCGCGCGGTGTCCGCATCGAGCGCGTCGGCCAGGACCCGATCGAGGTCGGCTGCCCCGAGGAGGAGCTCAAGGCGGACCCGACGGGCGTCGGCGACGCGTTCCGCGCCGGTTTCCTCTCCGGTCTCGCCTGGGGCGTCGGCCTGGAGCGCGCCGCGCAGGTCGGCTGCATGCTCGCCACCCTGGTCATCGAGACGGTCGGCACGCAGGAGTACCAGCTCAGCCGTGCCCACTTCATGGACCGCTTCACCAAGGCGTACGGCGACGACGCCGCCACCGAGGTCCGGGCGCACCTGTCCTAGAGCCTGTCCGACATCCGCTCGGCAGAACCGGGTCCGGGCCCGCCTCCGTACGACGGGGGCGGGCCCGGAGCTCTGTCCGGGGGGCGCGGGCCCGCCCGGTTCCCGCGGAGGCCGGGGCAACGGTTCGCGACGGGGTGCGACGGCCTACGACAGCCTGCGGACCACGTAGGCCGAGCCGCGATCCGCCGGCTCCTCCCCGACGTACTCCTGGCCCCGCATCTCGCACCACGCGGGGATGTCGAGGCGGGCCGCCTCGTCGTCGGACAGGACCCGGACCGTGCCGCCGAGCGGCACGTCCCCGATGACCTTGGCCAGCTCGATGACGGGGATCGGGCAGCGCCTGCCCAGCGCGTCGACCACCAGCGCGTCGGCGGACGCGGGCACCTTCGTCACCGCCGTCGGCGCCCCCAGCTTCTCGCGGACGCCCGAGACCGCACCCGGGAGCACCGACAGGAAGCGGTCGACGTCCTCCTCCGCGGTGCCGGGCGGCAGCGACACCCGGACATTGCCCTCGCTCAGGACACCCATGGCCTTCAGGACATGGCTGGGGATCAGGGTGCTGCTCGTGCAGGACGAGCCCGAGGAGACCGAGAAGCCCGCGCGGTCCAGTTCGTGCAGCAGAGTCTCTCCGTCGACATAGAGACAGGAGAAGGTGACGATCCCCGGGAGCCGGCGGACCGCGTCGCCGACCACCTCGACGTCCGGCACCAGCGCGGGCACCCGCGTCCGGATCCGCTCCGTCAGTTCACGCAGCCGTGCCGCCTCCACCGCCGCCTCCGCCTGGACGGCACGCAGCGAGGCCGCCGCGGCGACGATCGCCGGGATGTTCTCGAACCCGGCCGCCCGCCCCGACTCCCGCTCGTCCGCTGGCCCTTGGGGCGCGAACCGTACGCCCTTGCGCACGACGAGCAGGCCGACACCCGAGGGACCGCCCCATTTGTGGGCACTCGCCGCCAGCAGGGACCAGTCGCCCTCCACCCGTCCCCAGCCCAGCGACTGGGCCGCGTCCACCAGCAGCGGCACCTCTGCCTCCCGGCACATCTGTGCCACCTCGGCCACCGGCTGCTCCGTGCCCACCTCGTGGTTGGCGGACTGGAGGCAGGCCAGCGCGGTGCCGGGGCCCAGGGCCTCGGCATAGGAAGAAGGGGACACCCTTCCGGTGCGCGCGACCTGAACGCGGGTCACCGCACCGCCCGACGCCTCGTGCGCGTCCGCCGAATGGAGCACCGACGAATGTTCGACGGCTGACACGATCAGGTGGTCTCCGACGCGCCGCCGGCCCGCCAGCGCACCCTCGATCCCGGAGTGCACCGCGTGGGTGCCGGAGGGGGTGAAGACCAGCTCGTCGGGGCGGCAGCCCACCGCCTCGGCCGCCGCCTCGCGCGCCGCGTCGAGGAGCAGCCGGGCCCTCCTTCCCTCACGGTAGAGACGGGCGGGATCGGCCCACCCCTCGTCGAACGAGGCCTGCAGGGCCTGCCGGGCGACGGGATGCAGCGGGGCCGCGGACGCGGCGTCGAAGTAGGACACGCCCCCCACGCTAGCTCCGCGAGGGCAGGTGCCCGCCCGCCGCCGGCCCTCCCAAGGGGGCGTCAGAAGCCATCCGGACCGGGGCATTCCAGGTACTCTGACAAGGCATTGAAGGCCGAACAGCACTCCTTCGGGGAGTCGGGCGGCGCGTTGGGCACCCTCCCCGCGCGACCCCAAATAGCGTCCAGTAGGGTTTGGTCCGCATAAACATCCAAACCCCTGCCCGACGCAGGGCGGCGACCGACCAGCGAGAAGGCCGCAGCCAACAGCGCGGGCGAGACTCTCGGGAAGGCGCTACGTGAGTCCCAACGGCTCCGACCGCTCGCCGCGGCGCCCGATGCGGCGGAAGCTGCTGCAGGCAATGACTGCGGGCCTGGTCCTGGCGACAGCCACTGGTTGCTCGTACAACTGGGAAGACTTCCCCCGCCTTGGTATGCCCACCCCGGTCACGGAGGAGGCTCCGCGGATCCTCTCCCTCTGGCAGGGCTCGTGGGCGGCCGCGCTCGCCACGGGCGTGCTGGTCTGGGGCCTGATCCTGTGGAGTGTCATCTTCCACCGGCGCAGCCGGACCAAGGTCGAAGTTCCTCCGCAGACCCGGTACAACATGCCCATCGAGGCGCTGTACACGGTGGTCCCGCTCATCATCGTGTCCGTGCTGTTCTACTTCACGGCACGCGACGAGACGAAGCTTCTCAGCCTCAAGCCGAAGCCCGACGTCACGGTCAACGTGGTCGGCTTCCAGTGGAGCTGGGGCTTCAACTACGTCGAGGACGTCCCCGGTTCTTCCGGGAACGCCAAGACCGACCCGAACCTGGCCGCCATTCCGGACCGGTTCAAGAAGGACTTCCCGGCGAACGCCGGCGGTGTCTACGACGTCGGCACTCCCGCAACGCGGAACCCGCAGACGGGCAACCCGGGTCCGACCCTCTGGCTCCCCAAGGGCAAGACGGTCCGTTTCATCCTCACTTCGCGTGACGTCATCCACTCCTTCTGGGTGGTGCCGTTCCTCATGAAGCAGGACGTCATCCCGGGCCACACCAACTCCTTCCAGGTGACCCCCAACCGTGAGGGCACCTTCCTGGGCAAGTGCGCCGAGCTGTGCGGCGTCGACCACTCCCGGATGCTCTTCAACGTGAAGGTCGTCTCCCCCGAGCGCTACGAGGCCCACCTCAAGGAGCTCGTGACCAAGGGACAGACCGGTTACGTCCCGGCCGGCATTGAGCAGACGGGCCACGAGAAGAACCGGGAGACGAACAACCTGTGAGCATCCTCAACGAACCCCAGGGTGCCGCCGCCGAAGACTCGTACGAGAACGAGCTGCCGGTGCGGCGCAAGCAGCCCGGCAGCGTTGTGATCAAGTGGCTCACCACCACCGACCACAAGACGATCGGCACGCTCTATCTGGTGACGTCGTTCGCGTTCTTCCTGGTCGGCGGCGTGATGGCGCTGCTCATGCGCGCCGAGCTGGCGCGTCCCGGACTGCAGATCATGTCGAACGAGCAGTTCAACCAGGCGTTCACGATGCACGGCACGATCATGCTGCTGATGTTCGCGACGCCGCTCTTCGCCGGTTTCACGAACTGGATCATGCCGCTGCAGATCGGCGCGCCCGACGTGGCGTTCCCGCGGCTGAACATGTTCGCCTACTGGCTGTACCTCTTCGGCTCGACGATCGCGGTCGGTGGCTTCCTCACCCCGCAGGGCGCGGCCGACTTCGGCTGGTTCGCCTACAGCCCGCTGTCGGACGCGGTCCGCTCGCCGGGCATCGGCGCCGACATGTGGATCATGGGTCTGGCCTTCTCCGGCTTCGGCACCATCCTCGGCGCGGTCAACTTCATCACCACGATCATCTGCATGCGCGCTCCCGGCATGACGATGTTCCGTATGCCGATCTTCGTGTGGAACGTCCTGCTCACCGCGGTTCTGGTGCTGCTGGCCTTCCCCGTCCTCGCCGCGGCGCTGTTCGCCCTGGAGGCGGATCGTAAATTCGGTGCGCATGTCTTCGACGCGACAAACGGCGGAGCCTTGCTCTGGCAACACCTCTTCTGGTTCTTCGGCCATCCAGAGGTGTACATCATCGCGCTGCCGTTCTTCGGCATCATCTCCGAAGTCATCCCGGTGTTCTCGCGCAAGCCGATGTTCGGTTACATGGGCCTGATCGGCGCGACCATCGCGATCGCGGGTCTCTCCGTGACCGTGTGGGCGCACCACATGTACGTCACCGGTGGCGTCCTGCTCCCGTTCTTCTCCTTCATGACGTTCCTCATCGCCGTACCGACCGGCGTGAAGTTCTTCAACTGGATCGGAACGATGTGGAAGGGCTCGCTGTCCTTCGAGACACCGATGCTCTGGGCCGTCGGCTTCCTCATCACCTTCACCTTCGGTGGTCTGACCGGCGTCATCCTGGCCTCGCCGCCGATGGACTTCCACGTGTCCGACTCCTACTTCGTGGTGGCGCACTTCCACTACGTCGTGTTCGGCACCGTGGTGTTCGCGATGTTCTCCGGCTTCCACTTCTGGTGGCCGAAGATGACGGGCAAGATGCTCGACGAGCGTCTCGGCAAGGTCACCTTCTGGACGCTGTTCGTGGGCTTCCACGGCACGTTCCTGGTGCAGCACTGGCTGGGTGCCGAGGGCATGCCGCGTCGTTACGCGGACTACCTCGCGGCAGACGGCTTCACCGCGCTGAACACGGTCTCGACGATCAGCTCGTTCCTGCTCGGCCTGTCGATCCTGCCGTTCCTCTACAACGTGTGGAAGACGGCCAAGTACGGCAAGAAGGTCGAGGTCGACGACCCGTGGGGTTACGGCCGTTCGCTCGAGTGGGCGACCTCCTGCCCGCCGCCGCGGCACAACTTCCTCACCCTGCCGCGGATCCGCAGTGAATCCCCGGCGTTCGACCTGCACCACCCGGAGATCGCCGCCCTCGACCAGCTCGAGAACGCCGGTCACGGTTCGTCGGCCCTTCCTGGCGGAAAGGAGGCCGGCAAGTGAAGGTCCAAGGCAAGATGTTCATCTGGCTGGCGCTGTTCATCCTCATCATGGGGATCGTCTACGGCGTCTGGTCCAAGGAGCCGGCCGGCACCACGGCCCTCTTCATGGGCTTCGGCCTGAGCATGATGATCGGCTACTACCTGGCCTTCACGGCCCGGCGGGTCGACGCCATGGCGCAGGACGACAAGGAGGCCGACGTCGCGGACGAGGCCGGCGAGGTGGGCTTCTTCAGCCCGCACAGCTGGCAGCCGCTCGCGCTCGGCACCGGTGGCGCGCTCGCCTTCCTGGGCGTCGTCTTCGGCTGGTGGCTGCTGTACTTCTCGGCGCCGCTGATCATGCTCGGCCTGTGGGGCTGGGTCTTCGAGTACTACCACGGTGAGAACCGCACCCAGTAGCACGCGCTGAACACCCGGGAGCCCGGACACTCCGTCAGGAGAGTCCGGGCTCCCTCGTTTGCCGCGACTTTTGTCCCTCGCTCGGCTCACCCGGCGCGCCGTCCTTGACGGGCGTCCATAGCGTGGACTCATGAACCACTCACCGCGAATCCGCACGGTCGTCAGCTGCACCGCGCTGGTGGTCGCCCTCGGCGCGGGCGCCGCAGCCTGCGGCTCCGACGACCACCCGCTCTCGGCGAAGCCGTACGACGCGGCGGGACAGATCTCGTTCAAGGGCCTCTCCGAGGACAGCAAGAAGCAGACCAAGGTCGACCCCGACAAGCCCCTGGAAATCACCTCCGAGAGTGACGAGGGGCGCATCACCGACGTGACCGCCACGGATGCGTCGGGCCGCTACGTCACGGGCGAACTGGCCGCCGACGGCAGCCGATGGCACAGCACCTCACCCCTCGCCGCGGGCGCCCACTACACGGTGCGCGTCAGCACCGAGGACGAGGACGGCGCCCCCGGCCGCAAGGTCATCGGCTTCGACACCAGTACGCCGAAGACGAAGAAGCTGCTGAACGTCGAGTTCGGGCCCAAGACGGGCAAGTACGGCGTCGGCCAGCCGATAACCGCCGAACTCAGCGCCCCCGTCAAGGACAAGGCGGCCCGCACGATCGTCGAACGCGCCCTCCGGGTCGACTCCACCCCCGCGGTGGACGGCGCCTGGCACTGGGTGGACGACAAGACGCTGCACTACCGTCCCAAGGAGTACTGGCCCGCCCACGCCGTCGTCACGGCCCACAGCAACCTCGCCGGCCTCAGGATCGGCACACGCCTGTGGGGCGGCGACGCCAAGACTGTGAAGATCACCACGGGCGACAGCCTGGTCGCCCTGACCGACGCCGCCACCCACTCCATGACCGTCTACCGCAACGGCCAGGACATCAAGGAGATCCCCGTCACCACGGGCAAGCCCGGCTTCGACACCCGCAACGGCGTCAAGGTCGTGCTCGGCAAGGAGTCCCTCGTACGGATGCGCGGTACCAGCATCGGCATAGCCGAGGGCAGTTCGGACTCCTACGACCTGGAGGTGCGCTATGCGACCAGGGTCACCTGGAGCGGTGAGTACGTCCACGCCGCGCCCTGGTCGACCGGCTCCCAGGGGTACGCCAACGTCAGCCACGGCTGCACCGGCATGAGCACCGAGAACGCCGAGTGGTTCTTCAACACGTTCAACGAGGGCGACATCGTCAAGGTCGTCAACTCCGACGGCAAGACGATGGACGCGTTCGGCAACGGCTTCGGCGACTGGAACCTCGACTGGAAGAACTGGCGCGAGGGCAGCGCGATCGTAGCCGGTTCCCCGGACGCCCCCAGCCCCGCCCAGCGCGCCAGACTGCGCCCCGAGAGCGTGTGAGACCGCGCCCCTGGGCCTGTCCGCCGATCCTCCGCCGTACGGACGACGGGAGGGGCGCGGGCAGGCCCTGGCGGGGCGCGGGTGACTCAGGCGCTCAGAAGATTCCTGCGACGCAGCAGGGAGGCCAGTGAGGCGGCGAACTCCACCGGGTCGACCGGCAGGGTCACCGCGGCGTCGGCACGGCTCCAGGTGGCCAGCCAGGCGTCCTGAGGGCGCCCGATGAGCACCAGCGCGGGCGGGCAGTTGAAGATCTCGTCCTTGATCTGCCGGCACACCCCCATGCCGCCCATCGGCACCGCCTCGCCGTCCAGGACACAGACGTCGATGCCGCCCTTGTCGAGCTCCCTGATGACGGCGTCCGGCGTCGCACACTCGACGAACTCGACGAGGGGAGCGTCCGGGGCGGGCCTGCGCCCGGTGGCGAGCCGCACCTGCGCGCGGGTGTTGGAGTTGTCGCTGTAGACCAGCACCGTGGCGGTCGGCTGCATTCTTCCTCCGAGACGTCAGCGTCGTACGGACATCCTGCGGTCGGGCTGATCGTCCCCGGCCCGATGCGCGGATGCTACTCCCTTGAACACCTCGTCAACACCGGTTCGGACACGGCTTCGATGGTCCATCCGGGCTGGACACACCCGGTCAACACCCCGAACGGCACCCCCCGGCGTGAGGGCGGGATAAGCGACCGACATAATGTCGGTCGTGGCGACAGCAACGACAGTAGAAACCGGGCACGCGCACCCGTCGGTCAATCGGCCGAACCTCACCAGCGTCGGAACCATCATCTGGCTGAGTTCCGAGCTGATGTTCTTCGCGGCCCTCTTCGCGATGTACTTCACCCTGCGATCGGTGACCGGGCCGGATCACTGGAAGGAAATGGCGTCCAGCCTGAACCTTCCGTTCTCGGCGACGAACACCACGATCCTGGTGCTCTCCTCCCTGACCTGCCAGCTCGGCGTCTTCGCCGCCGAGCGCGGGGACGTGAAGAAGCTCAGGATGTGGTTCATCGTCACCTTCATCATGGGTGCGATCTTCATCGGCGGTCAGGTCTTCGAGTACACCGAACTGGTCAAGAAGGACGGGCTCTCGCTCTCCTCCGACCCGTACGGCTCGGTGTTCTACCTGACCACCGGCTTCCACGGACTGCATGTGACGGGCGGACTCATCGCCTTCCTGCTGGTCCTCGGTCGCACCTACGCGGCTCGGAGGTTCACTCACGAGCAGGCGACCGCCGCCATCGTCGTGTCCTACTACTGGCACTTCGTCGATGTCGTCTGGATCGGCCTTTTCGCCACGATCTACCTGATCAAGTAATCGGGCTCACCGCCCGAAACATCCAGAAGCACCGACGCAGAAGATCCTGACACCGGGGTAATCCGTGAAAAAGCTCTCCGCACGACGACGCCATCCGCTGGCGGCGGTCGTCGTCCTACTCCTCGCGCTGGCGGCCACCGGGGGGCTGTACGCCGCGTTCGCACCCGCGGGCAAGGCGCAGGCCGACGAAACCGCCCAGTCCCTCGGTATCACCGAGGGCCAGAAGCTGTACTCCGTGGGCTGCGCAAGCTGCCACGGCACCGGCGGTCAGGGCAGCTCCGACGGTCCGAGCCTGGTGGGTGTGGGCGCCGCGGCGGTCGACTTCCAGGTCGGCACCGGCCGTATGCCGGCCCAGCAGCCCGGCGCTCAGATCCCGCGCAAGAAGGTGATCTACACCCAGGCCGAGATCGACCAGCTCGCGGCCTACATCGCCTCGCTCGGCGCCGGCCCCGCGATCCCGACCAAGAACCAGGTCAGCCCCGAGGGCGCGGACATCGCCAAGGGCGGTGAACTCTTCCGCAGCAACTGCGCCCAGTGCCACAACTTCACCGGCAAGGGCGGCGCGCTGACACACGGCAAGTTCGCGCCGAGCCTGGAGGGTGTCGACCCGAAGCACATCTACGAGGCCATGCAGACGGGCCCGCAGAACATGCCGTCCTTCCCCGACACCACGCTGACGGAGAAGAACAAGCAGGACATCATCGCGTACCTCGACGCGGTCAACGGTGACGACACCGAGAGCCCGGGCGGTCTTGAGCTGGGCGGCCTCGGGCCGGTCAGCGAGGGCCTGTTCGGCTGGGTCTTCGGTCTCGGAACCCTGATCGCCGTCGCCGTCTGGGTCGCCGCTCGGACCGCAAAGGCCAAGAAGTCATGAGTAGCCAAGACATTCCAGAAGAGAACGTGCCCGCCGAGCGGGCCTCCGACGACCACGCAGGTCACGGTCACGGTCCGGTAGCCGTCGCGGACGAGCAGAACCCGTTCGCGGACCCGGGGCTGCCGCCCCACGAGCACCGCATCCAGGACATCGACGAGCGGGCCGCCAAGCGGTCCGAGCGTCTGGTCGCCCTGTTGTTCGTGCTGTCGATGGTTGCCACCGTCGGCTTCATCGCCTCCTACGTGGCGATCCCGAACGACAAGTCGATCTTCGTGTTCCCGATCGGGCACATCAGCGCGCTGAACTTCGCGCTGGGCATGTGCCTCGGTGTGGCGTTGTTCGCGATCGGCGCGGGCGCGGTCCACTGGGCCCGCACCCTGATGTCCGACGTGGAGATCGCCGACGAGCGTCACCCGATCGAGGCGGAGCCCGCGGTCAAGGCCAAGGTCCTGGCCGACTTCAAGGACGGCGCCAGGGAGTCCGCGCTCGGCCGCCGCAAGCTGATCCGCAACACGATGTTCGGCGCGCTGGCCCTGTTCCCGCTCTCCGGCGTCATCCTGCTGCGCGACCTCGGCCCGCTGCCCGGCACGAAGCTGCGCCACACGCTGTGGTCCAAGGGCAAGCTCCTCGTCAACATGAACACCAACGAGCCGCTGCGTCCCTCGGACCTGGCCGTCGGTTCGCTCACCTTCGCCAAGCCCGAGGGCCTGGAGGAGCACGACGAGGACTTCCAGAAGGAGATCGCCAAGGCGGCCCTGATGATCATCCGGCTCCAGCCGGACGACATCAAGGACAAGCAGGAACTCGAGTGGTCCTACCAGGGCATCGTGGCGTACTCGAAGATCTGCACCCACGTCGGCTGCCCGATCTCCCTGTACGAGCAGCAGACGCACCACGCGCTGTGCCCGTGCCACCAGTCCACCTTCGACCTCTCCGACGGTGCCCGGGTCATCTTCGGCCCGGCGGGTCACGCCCTGCCGCAGCTGCAGATCGGCGTGAACGCTGAGGGCTACCTCGAAGCCCTCAGCGACTTCAAGGAGCCCGTCGGTCCTGCATTCTGGGAGCGCGGATGAGCACTACCACCACCTCCGACTCGCGCTCCTCGCGCGAGAAGGCACCCGCCGGTGAGCGGGTCGCCGACTGGGCGGACGGCCGTCTCGGGATCTACTCCCTGGCCAAGTCCAACATGCGCAAGATCTTCCCCGACCACTGGTCGTTCATGCTGGGTGAGATCTGCCTCTACAGCTTCATCATCATCATCCTCACGGGTGTGTACCTGACCCTGTTCTTCCACCCCTCGATGAACGAGGTGGAGTACCACGGCAGCTACGTCCCGCTGCAGGGCCAGCTGATGTCCGAGGCGTTCAACTCGACCATGCACATCTCCTTCGATGTGCGCGGTGGTCTGCTGATCCGTCAGATCCACCACTGGGCCGCGCTGGTCTTCCTCGCCGGCATGTTCGTGCACATGATGCGCGTGTTCTTCACGGGTGCGTTCCGCAAGCCCCGTGAGGTCAACTGGGTCTTCGGGTTCCTGCTGTTCGTCCTCGGCATGTTCACCGGCTTCACCGGTTACTCGCTCCCGGACGACCTGCTCTCCGGCACCGGTGTCCGCTTCATGGAGGGCGCGGTCCTGTCCGTGCCGATCGTCGGCACGTACCTGTCGTTCTTCCTGTTCGGCGGCGAGTTCCCGGGCGGCGACTTCGTGGCCCGCTTCTACTCGGTGCACGTGCTGCTGCTGCCGGGCATCATGCTCGGCCTGGTCGTCGGCCACCTGATCCTGGTCTTCTACCACAAGCACACGCAGTTCGCGGGCCCCGGCAAGACGAACAACAACGTCGTCGGCATGCCGCTGCTGCCGGTCTACATGGCCAAGGCCGGAGGCTTCTTCTTCCTGGTCTTCGGTGTCATCGCGGCCATCGCGGCGATCGCCTCGATCAACCCGATCTGGTCGTTGGGCCCCTACCGTCCGGACCAGGTGTCCACGGGCGCCCAGCCCGACTGGTACATGGGCTTCTCCGAAGGCCTGATCCGTGTCATGCCGGGCTGGGAGATCAACCTCTGGGGTCACACGCTCGTCCTGGGCGTGTTCATCCCGCTGGTCATCTTCCCGCTGGTCCTGGTCGCGATCGCGGTCTACCCGTTCATCGAGTCCTGGGTCACCGGCGACAAGCGCGAGCACCACATCCTGGACCGCCCGCGCAACGTCCCGACCCGGACCGCGTTCGGTGTCGCCTGGATCAGCTGGTACTTCGTCCTGCTCGTCGGCGGCGGCAACGACATCTGGGCCACGCACTTCCACCTGGCGATCAACTCGATCACCTGGTTCGTGCGGATCGCCTTCTTCGTCGTACCGGTGCTGACCTTCATCGCCACCAAGCGGATCTGCCTCGGCCTCCAGCGCCGGGACCGGGACAAGGTGCTGCACGGCCGCGAGTCGGGCATCATCAAGCGCCTGCCGCACGGTGAGTTCATCGAGGTCCACGAGCCGCTCAGCCAGGACGCGCTGCACACGCTCACCGCGCACGACCAGTACAAGCCGGCCGAGATCGGCCCGACGGTCGACGAGAACGGTGTCGAGCGCAAGGTCTCGGGCACGCAGAAGCTGCGCGCCAAGATGAGCCAGGGCTTCTACGGGGAGGAAGGCCAGATCCCCAAGCCCACCGTCGAGGAGTACAAGGAGATCGCGAGCGGCCACGGCCACCACTGATCCCCGGCTGATCGCCACGGCTTGAGCCCCGTCCATGACACGGACGGGGCTCTTTGCCGTCCCCCGGGCTGGATAGGGTGGACTCACCCGGTGGTGCGGGGCGATCCACCCCGCGTCACCCACGACCCGTGTCACCCGCGACCGCGTGACCCACGAACCCAGGAGCGACCATGAGCGCTGTGAACCCCGCTGGAGGCGACACCGCGGCGGGCCGTTCCTGGCCCGCGGTACTGAACGGACTGCTCGAAGGCCGCGACCAGAGCGCGGACGACACGGCCTGGGCCATGGACCGCATCATGCGCGGCGAGGCGACCGACGCGCAGATCGCCGGGTTCGTGGTGGCCCTGCGGGCCAAGGGCGAGACCGTCCAGGAGATCGCCGGACTCGTCCGGGCGATGTACGAGCACGCCAATGTGATCGAGGTGCCCGGACACACCGTCGACATCGTCGGAACGGGCGGCGACGGCGCGAAGACCGTCAACATCTCCACGATGTCCTCGATCGTGGTGGCCGGCACCGGCGCCAAGGTCGTCAAGCACGGCAACCGGGCGGCGTCCTCCGCGTCCGGGGCGTCGGACGTCCTGGAGAAGCTCGGCGTCAATCTCCAACTGCCGGTGAGCCGGGTCGCCCAGGTGGCCGAGGAGGCCGGGATCACCTTCTGCTTCGCGGTCAAGTTCCACCCGGCGCTGCGTCATGTGGCGGCGGCCCGCGGCCAGTTGGGCATCCGGACCACCTTCAACGTGCTCGGACCGCTGACCAACCCGGCGCGGGTGAAGGCCCAGGCGGTCGGCGTCGCCGATGCCCGGATGGCGCCGATCGTGGCGGGCGTGTTCGCCGAGCGCGGCAACTCCTCGCTCGTCTTCCGCGGCGACGACGGCCTCGACGAGCTGACCACCACCGGCGGTTCCCACGTCTGGGTCGTCCGCGACGGCAAGGTCACCGAGGAGCGCTTCGACCCCCGCGACGTAGGGCTCGACATCGTCCCGGTGGAGGCCCTGCGGGGCGCCGACGCCTCGTACAACGCGGAGGTCGCCCGGCGCCTCCTGGACGGCGAGAAGGGGCCCGTACGGGACGCGGTCCTGCTGAACTCGGCGGCCGCCCTGGTGGCCCTGTCGCCGGCCGGCGCGCCGCTCGCCGACCAACTCCGCGCCGGAATGGAGAAGGCCGCCGAGGCGATCGACTCCGGCGCCGCCAAGCGCACCCTGGAGCGCTGGGTGGCCGCCAGCAACGCCTGAGCCACCCGGGATCCCGCGCGAGACGCAGTCCGGATCGTGGACTGCGTCTTGCGCGGGGAAGATCCTCTGGCAAGATGCTGTACCAGGTCATGAGTGACAGCCATCAGGCCCCGGCCGGCTGTCCGGCAACCCTCCGTCCGTGGCGGGGTGCCCCGGGTGAAGACCAGGTCGTAGGCAGCGAGGCCTACGGCAAGCGCGGACCCCTCCCGCTCTCCGGGCGGACAACCAGGGGTCCTGGTCGTTCGAGGGAGCCTTCTGTGAGCAAGCGAATGCGTTAGGGCGCCGAGCCCCGCCTCCGCACGCCCTTTTCACCCTTTTCCCGCGCTGAGCGCCGTCTTCCGGCGGCCGGCTCGCGCGGTGATTCCGCCTGCCTCTCACAGGAGCTCGCCATGTCTGTTTCCACCGTTGCCGCCGACCAGACCGTTTGTGCCCCCTTGCCCGTTCTCGGCCGGGATGTCACCGTCCCGCTCGTCACCGGCGGCGAGGTGACCTACGCGGCTCTCGACTACGCCGCCAGCGCGCCCGCCCTCCAGCGGGTGTGGGACGACGTGGCCGCGTACGCGCCGTACTACGGCAGCGTCCACCGGGGCGCCGGATACCTCTCGCAGCTCTCCACCGACCTCTTCGAGAACGCCCGCAGGACCGTCGCGGAGTTCCTCGACTGCCGCGCCGCCGACCAGGTGGTCTTCACCCGCTCCACCACCGACTCGCTCAACCTGCTCGCCGCGGCCCTCCCGGCCGGCTGCCAGGTCTTCGTCTTCGAGACCGAGCACCACGCCTCGCTGCTGCCCTGGCGCGACGCCCGGGTGACCTACCTGAACGCCCCGCGCACCCCCGCCGAGGCCGTCGAGACCCTGGAGCGCGCCCTCGCCGCCCGTGACCCTCACGGACCGGCCCTGGTCTGCGTCACCGGAGCCTCGAACGTCACCGGTGAGCTGTGGCCGGTGCGGGAGCTGGCCACGGCCGCGCACGCCCACGGCGCCCGCATCGTCCTCGACGCGGCGCAGCTCGCCCCGCACCACCCGGTGTCGCTCCAGGACCTCGACGTCGACTGGGTCGCCTTCTCCGGGCACAAGCTGTACGCGCCCTTCGGCTCCGGTGTCCTCGCGGGCCGCTCCGACTGGCTGCGCGAGGCCGACCCCTACCTCGCGGGCGGCGGGGCCAGCCGCAAGGTCACCCGGCGCGCGGACGGCGGCGTGGACGTGGAGTGGCACGACAGCGCCGCCCGCCACGAGGCCGGCTCGCCGAACGTCATCGGCGCCTACTCGATCGCGTCGGCCTGCAAGGCGCTCACCGACGAGGGCTTCGACAACCTGCTCGCCCGCGAGCAGCACCTGATCCGCACCGTCCGCGAGGGACTCGCCGAGGTCCCCGAGGTCCGCGTCCTCTCCCTCTTCGGTGACGACGCCCCGCGGGTCGGCGTCATCTCCTTCGTCGTCGAGGGCTGGAACAGCTCGCACTTCGCGGCCGCGCTCTCCGCCGAGTACGGCATCGGGGTACGCGACGGCCTCTTCTGCGCCCACCCGCTCGTCCGCACACTGCTCGGCAGCGACCCGGAGACCGCGGGGGAGTGCGGAGCCCCCGAGGCGGCCCCCGGCGAGAAGTCCCTCAACGCCATCCGCGTCAGCTTCGGGGCCGGCACCCCCGACGAGCACGTCGAGCGGTTCGTCCGCGCGGTGCGCGAACTCGTCAGGGACGGCGCGCGCTGGCAGTACCGCACCGAGGACGGCCGCTGCGTCCCGGCCGTCTGACGCCCGAGGCAGCTCCGCCCGGAGGCGGCGCCGCGTCGGTCAGGAGTCGAGACCGATCGCGAACGCCGCCTCCAGGTCGTGCTGGGAGTACGTACGGAACGCCACGTGCGTGTCCGTCGCCTCGACACCCGGGATCTTGCTGATCTTGCCGGGGATCACGTCCGCCAGGTCGTCGTGGGCCTGGACCCGGACCATGGCGATCAGGTCGTAGGTGCCGGTGACGGAGAAGACCTCGCTGACGCTCTCCAGCGACGCGATCGACTCGGCGATCTCGGGGATGCGGTCCACGCTGGTCTTGATGAGGACGATCGCGGTGATCACGGCTGGTTCTCTCCCTAGGGGCCGCTGCTGGGGATCTCACCCTACTCGCGGTCCACGGGACCCGGCCGCTCCACCGGGGGCCCCGGCAGGACCCCCCGGACGGGCACGACGGCCCGGCGGCGCCGGAAGCGCGCCCACGCGTAGACGAAACCCAGCGAGAAGCCCACGAGGTGTGCCAGGTAGGCGACCCCGGGACCCGAGCTGCTGCGCTCCGCCGCCAGCCACTGCAGGGTGAACCAGAACGGCAGGACCACCCAGGCCGGGAACCGCAGCGGCAGGAAGAAGAGGAACGGGAAGAGACTGGTCACCCGGGCCTTGGGGAAAAGATAGAGGAACGCGCCGAGCACCGCGGAGATCGCCCCGGAGGCCCCGACCAGGGACTGCTGCGCGGTCGCGTTGGCGGCGGCGTACCCGAGCAGGGCCAGATACCCGCAGCCCAGGTAGAAGAGGGCGAACTCCAGATGGCCCATGCGCTCCTCGGTCATGAGCCCGAAGACGTAGAAGAAGAGCATGTTGCCCAGGAGATGAAGCCAGCTTCCGTGGATGAACAGGGCGGTCGCCGGCGTGAGCGCCTCGCCCGGCGACCCGTCGAACAGGGCGGACGGCACCACGCCCCAGCGGCGGAAATACGCCCGCTGCGCGACCAGCAGCTCGTCCCCGGTGCCGTACGCGGGATCGAGCCCCGAGGCGGGACCGATCACGAAGATCAGACAGCACAGGACGATCAGTGCGTACGTCACCGGCGCGGACCGGCTCCGCAGCGCCCTGCCGACCGTCGCACTCCAATTGCCGATCATGGTGCAGAGCATGACGTAACCGCGCCAATGCACACAGACCGCCTCGCCGCCACGGACACCCGAGCGTCGAGTACCCGCCAGGCCGTAGGGTTACGAGCCAAAGCGCCGGGAAACCTGCGCCGGACGGACACTAGAAGGAAAGCGGCTGCCCTATGACGGTTCCCCTGCCCGATGCCAAGACCCGCTGGCGCTGCACCCTCTGCGGCAACCTCACGCGTTTCGACGTGACGCGCTCGTCGAAGGTCGTCGAGTATGTGCACCTGGACCTGGCCGGTGAGCCGAAGGTCGAGGAGCGCGAGGTGGTCAGTGAGACCATCGAGGCGGTGCGGTGCCGTTGGTGCAACGCGGTGGATCAGGTCGAACTCGTGGACAGGCCGGGCGCCGGCTCCTGACGGAGCGGGCCCCGCACGGATATTGGGGTGAAACGGATGGTGGAGACCACAGGCGGGGAGCCGGACGACGGCACCGCCGAGGTGCTCGACCGTCCGCTGCCCGACGGCGTGCGCCGTCGGGTCGTGCAGATCGTCTCGGACGGTTTCGGCGGACTGACGATGTCCGAACTGCCCGTGCAATTGAGGCAGTACGCCCGGTTCGCCCCCAATCGCCGCGTCAAGTTCGCCGGTAACGCGATGGCGGCGGCGCTGGAGACGGACCCGCTGTTCAGACAGCGCATCGCCGAGAAGCTCAGAGAGACCCAGTCCGAGCTCGTCGGCGCTCTCGACTCGGGCGCGCCGCCCCCGGCCGCGGATCCGCTGGACGTGGCGGCCGCGGCCTATGTCGTGCGCCCGGCCGGCTGGGTGAAGCTCGTGACCGCCGCGGGCGAGGAGGCCCTGCGGGCGGACGCCGAGCGTGCCGGCGAGGAGAGCCGCGCCGAACTGGACCGGCTGCGCGCGGAACTCGCGGAGGCCCGCGGGCAGACCCGCGCCGAGACCGAACGGCTGCGTACGGAAACGGAGTCGGCCAGGAAAGAAGCGGAATCGCTTCACCGCAAGCTGCGCGGGGCCCTCAGCGACGTCAAGCGCGGTGAGGCGGCCCTGCGCAAGCTCCAGGCCGAGACGGACGGGGCGAAGGCGGAGAGCCAGGCGCAGGTGTCCGCGGCCGAGAGCGAGACGCGGCGCCTCAAGGCGCGGCTCTCGGAGGCCGAGGCGGCCCTGGAGGCCACCCGCAAGGCGGCCCGCGAGGGGCGCAGCGTCGAGGACATGCGGGTGCGGCTGCTGCTCGACACGGTCCTGGAGGCGGCCCAGGGGCTGCGCCGGGAACTGGCGTTGCCTCCCGTCTCCGTGCGGCCCGCGGAGACGGTCGAGGCGGTCGAACCGGGACGGATGACCCCGAAGGACATCGCCACCCGCGCGCTGTCCGAGAACGACCCCGCGATCCTGGACCAGTTGCTCGCGCTGCCCCAGGCGCATCTGGTCGTCGACGGCTACAACGTCACCAAGACCGGCTATCCCCAGATGCCGCTGGAGAAGCAGCGGCTGCGGCTGCTCGGGCAGCTCTCGCAGCTCGCCGCGCAGACCGGCGCCGAGGTCACCTGTGTCTTCGACGGGGCCGAACTGGCCGCGCCGGTGCTGCTCGCGCCCCCGCGCGGGGTGCGGGTGCTCTTCTCCAAGCCCGGCGTCACGGCGGACGAGCTGATCCGTCAGCTCGTGCGGGCCGAGCCGCCCGGCCGCCCGGTCATCGTCGTCTCGACCGACCGTGAGGTGGCCGACGGGATCGCCAAGGCGGGTGCCCGGCCGGTGGCGTCGGTGGTGCTCCTCAAGCGCTTCTCGCGCGGCTGAGCATGCGCCGCTCGCGCGGCTGAGCGTTCTTTTCCTTTTTCATCTCTTTCGGACCTTTTCGCTCCGCTTCACGGGGTGGGTTCCGTGCGGTCGGCGATCGGTTCCCTAAGTCGCGTGAGCCCCCTACGTACCATGCGTAACGTCTAGGCCTGATGCCCGAATTCGTCGGACTTTCACGCGACGTAGTGTCAATCGAACATCACTGCAGGTGAGTTGATGGCAAAGAATGCTCTCCGTGACAAAGAATTTTCAGGTTTGGATTTGAACTGATCACAAGTAGGTCACTAGGGTCATGCCTCGAACCTCCAACTAGGGTGATCACTCATGAGGAGTGACGGTGGAGGAGCACCGCCCGTCGGCGTTTTCGGCAGGCGGCTGGAGGAAGAAGGAGCTCGCCTTCGTGGCGTCCCACCGTCGACCCAAGCAGCCGAGCCGCACCCGTGTGACCGTGCTCACCACCGCCGCCGCTGCCGCTGTTGTCCTCAGCGCCAACGCCGCCAACGCGGCGCCGTCCGAGAAGCCCAACAAGGACGAGGTCAAGACCAAGGTCGACAAGCTCTACGAAGAGGCCGAACAGGCCACGGAGAAGCTTGACGGCGCCAAGGAGAAGCAGCAGAAGCTGCAGAAGCAGATCAGCGCTCTCCAGGACAACGTCGCCCGTGGCCAGGAAGAGCTCAACGAGCTGCGTGACGGTCTCGGTTCGATGGCCAGTGCCCAGTACCGCACCGGCGGCATCGACCCCTCCGTGGCCCTCTTCCTCTCCTCGGACCCGGACGACTTCCTGGACAAGGCCTCGGCCATGGACCAGCTGAGCGCTCAGCAGGTCGAGTCGCTCAAGAAGGTCCAGGGGAAGCAGCGTTCGCTCGCCCAGCAGCGCGCCGAGGCCTCCGCGAAGCTCAAGGACCTCGCCGACACCCGGGCCGAGCTCGCCAAGAAGAAGAAGGAAGTCCAGAGCAAGCTGGGCTCCGCGCAGAAGCTCCTCAACACGCTGACCGCGCAGGAGAAGGCGGCGCTGGCCACCAAGGAGCAGGAGCGCGCCACCCGCGCCAGCGAGCGCGTCGACCTCGGCAACAGCAAGGGCTCGGGCCGTGCCGGCGCCGCGTTCGCGGCCGCCCAGGGCGCGATCGGCTCCCCGTACGTCTACGGCGCCTCCGGCCCCAGCTCGTTCGACTGCTCGGGCCTCACCTCCTGGGCCTACGCCCAGGCCGGCGTGACCATACCCCGCACCTCGGAGGCCCAGGCCAACGCGGGCACCCGCATCTACTCGCAGGGCGATCTCCAGGTCGGCGACCTGGTCATCTTCTACGGCGACCAGCACCACGTCGGTCTCTACGCGGGCAACGGCCAGGTGCTGCACGCCCCGCACACCGGCGCGGTCGTCCGCTACGAGGCGATCGGCAACATGCCCTTCCAGTTCGGCGTCCGGATCTGATCCGGACGGGCGGTCCCGCACGGGATGCGGGCCGCCCGGAGCGCCCTCCCGCCGCACCGCCCAAACGGGCGAATTGCGACAACTCGCGCTGACCCCACGCCCCGTCGGTGACCTGCGTCTCCGGCGGGGCGTCACTGTGTGTGCCCGCGGGGGTCTTTGGCCGACGTGTGCTCGCGCGGTTACTGTCTGCCGCGATCCCCCGACGGCGGGGGACCGTCAGCGGAAGGGAGTGCGGCCACCCGTGGGGTTCCATCGCCGCCTTGCACCGACCGGCTTCCACCGGGGCGCCGGCGCCTTCGGTGCCGCCGCCTGCGTGATGTCCGCGGCGGCCGCCGCGCTCGGCACCCTGCCCGCCTCGGCGGCGCCACACGACGAGACCCGGGCCGAGGTGGACCGCCTCTATGCCCGGGCGGAGAAGGCCACCGAGGCGTACAACAAGGCCGACGAGCGAGGCGACGCGCTGCGCGAGCAGATCGGCACGGCACAGGACGAGATCGCCCGGCAGCAGGACCGCGTCAACGCCATGCGGGACGCGCTGGGTTCGCTCGCCGGGGCGCAGTACCGCTCGGGCGGCCTCGACCCGTCCCTCGCGCTGCTCTTCTCCGCCGACCCGGACGACTATCTCGACCGGGCCTCCGCGCTCGACCGGATCGGCACCCGCCAGGCCGGCGAACTCAAGGAGCTCCAGGTCGCGTTGCGCGAACTCGCCCAGAAGCGCCGCGAGGCCGACGGGAAACTGGCCGAACTGGAGCGCACCCGCACGGCCGTCGCCCGGAACAAGCGGGTCATCGAGGGCAAACTGGCCAAGGCGCGCCATCTGCTCAACTCGCTGCCGTACGCCGACCGCGCCGCCTACGGCCGGGCGTCGCGCGCGTCCCGTGGCGACCTGCCGGGCCTCGACGACTCCATCGCCTCCTCGTCGCGCGCGGCCGTCGCCGTCGCGGCGGCCCGCTCGGCGCTCGGCCGTCCCTACGTGTGGGGTGCCAACGGGCCCGGCGGCTTCGACTGTTCGGGCCTCATGCAGTGGTCCTACGCGCATGCCGGGGTCGGCCTGCCGCGCACCTCGCAGGCCCAGCGGTTCGCCGGACGGCAGATCCCGCTCTCCCAGGCGCGGCCCGGTGACCTGGTGACCTACCGGTCCGACGCCGGCCATGTCGGCATGTACGTGGGCAACGGCCAGGTGATCCACGCGCCCTACCCGGGCGCACCGGTGCGCTACGACCCGGTCGGGATGATGCCGATCTCGTCCGTCACCCGGGTCTGACGGGGCGCGGTCCCGGCGCCGGACGGGCCGGGCGGGCGTTCCTGCGGGTGCGCGCGGGCACCGTACGATCGGGAGAATGGCTGGTCGAAGGTGCGCGTCGCGAGCGGGACTCTCCGTGGTGCTGCTGTTCGCCGGGCTCGTCGGCTGCGGCGGCAGGGCCGCGCCGGACACCGCGGCGGCGGACGTGCAGCGGGTCCTGGACCGGCGGGCGGCCGCGGTCCTGGACCGGGACGACGCCGAGTTCCGCGCCACCGGCGCCGCGGCCGGTGCCGGACGGGGGCTCGCGAACCTGCGTGACGTGCCGCTCTCGGCCTGGTCCTACCGTCTGGCCGGTCTGAGCCGCTCCGGCGACCGCGCCACCGCCCGCGCCGAACTGCGCTACCGCATCACGGACTACGACGCCGCGCCGGTCACGGTGGACCGCACCCTGCGGCTGACCCGTGCCGGCGGAACCTGGCGCGTCACCTCCGACGAGCCGGCCGGCAAGGGCGGCGACCAGTTGTGGGACGAGGGGACCGTGACGGCCGTACGGGGTGAGCACAGCCTCGTCCTGGGGGTCGGGCAGTCCGGCGAGCGGCTGCGTGCCTTCGCGGGCCTCGCGGACCGTGCCGTGCCGGCCGTGTCGGACGCCTGGGGACCTGACTGGGTGCGGCACGTCGTCGTCCTCGTACCGAAGTCGCTGGAGGGGATGGCGGGGCTGCTCGGGGCTCCGGCGTCGGGGTACCGGGGGATCGCGGCGGTCACCACCGGTGAGGCGGGCGGCTCGGGGAAGGGGCCCGCGGACCGGATCATCGTCAACCCGGACGCGTACGGCGTCCTCGGTGACCTCGGCAAGCAGGTCGTGCTCACCCACGAGACCACGCACGTCGCCACCCGCGCCCACACCACGGCCGCCACCCCGCTGTGGCTGTCCGAGGGGTACGCGGACTGGGCCGGCTATCGCGGCAGCGGGCGGGCGCCCGGGCAGGTCGCCCCGGAACTGCAGCGCGCCGTGGCCGAGGGGGATGTCCCGGCCGCGCTGCCCGAGGACGAGGACTTCGGGTTCACCGGGGACGCGGGCCGGCTGGCGCGGGCGTACGAGGGCGGCTGGATGGCCTGCCGGCTGATCGCGGACCGGTGGGGCGAGGTCCGGCTGAACGACTTCTACCGGGCGGTGGGCGACCACGGGAAGCGGGCGGGGGCGGTCGAGGACGCGCTGCGGGAGGTCCTGCACACGACGCCGGAGCGGTTCGCCACGCTGTGGCGGCAGTACCTCGGCGACCAACTGGGCTGACGCGTCAGGGACCGGCTGGGCCGACGCCCCGACGCCCCGACGCCCCGGCGGCCGCCTCGGCCTGCGCTCAGGCCTGTTCGCCCTCCAGCCGGTGGATGGCCTCCGCGAGCCAGGTCCGCTCCGCCTCGCCCTCGCCCTGTCAGGACTCGGGCTCGCGGGCATCTGCCTGGCCCGCGCGCTGTCCCTGACGGTGCAGTGCGCGGCCCTGTGGCCGTGGGCCCGGCGGAGCGCGCGGACCGGGCGTCAGGAGGACGCCAGGGTCTCCTTGGCGCGGGCGGCCTGAGCGGGGAGTTCCGGCGCCGGCCGGGAGACCGTGGAGCGCCACAGCTCCCGGCCGGCCAGCACCGCGGCGGCCACCAGCAGGCCGTTGCGCAGCACGAGGAGGGTGATGCCGAGGTCCGTGCTGCCGACGACGTCGCCGAACCAGGTCGGGAACTCCAGCACCGTCACGAAGCACGCGACCAGTGCCAGGAAGACGGGCAGCCCCATCCGGCTCGCCCGGAAGCACAGGCAGACCGCGGCGATCCCGACCAGCCACACCAGATACTGCGGGCTGATGACCCGGCTGGTCGCGGTGAACATCAGGACGGCGACGAAGGCCGCGTCGGCGAGCGTGTGCGACAGGAACCGCTTGGCGCACAGCCGCCACAGGATGAGCCAGCCGAAGGCGAGCCCGGTCAGGACCAGGGCCGCCGTGCTCACCACGTCGACGTAGGGACCGACGAACTCCACCGAGCCGTAGTTGAGCAGCACCCGCCCGTTCCAGCCGTGGTGCCTGGCCACGTGGAAGACGAGGGAGCCGAGCGACTCCACCTCGGTGCCGCGGTCGCGCTGGAAGGTCAGGAAGGCGAACGCGCCCGGCATCGTCGCGAAGAACACCGCCGCGATCCCGGTCGCCGTCCCCGCCGCCCAGGCCCAGGCCCGCCGGCGCACGGCGCCGAGCAGCAGCAGGACCGGCCAGACCTTCACCATCGCGCCGAAGCCCGTGAGGAAGCCCATCATCCGGGGGTGGCGGGAGCCGGCGAGCAGCGCGGCGACCGCGACGGCCGTCACCATCACGTCGTAGCGGGCGTACACGGTCGGCCCGAGCAGCGGAACCCCGATCATCCACACCCAGGCGCCGCGCACGCTCTTGCCGGAGCGCGAGCCCGCGTACAGGAGCAGCCCGAAGACCACCAGGTCGGCGACGAAGGCCAGCACGAAGAAGGCGTGCGGGTAGTCGAGGAAGGGCAGCAGGGCGGGCGAGAGGATCGCGAGGGACGCGGCCGGCGGATACTGCCAGGTGACGTCGTGCAGCGGGAACCGGCCGTCCCTCAGGACCTCGTACCAGCCGTGGTAGATCACGGAGACGTCGCTGGTGACGTCCGGGCCGGGGAAGACGTACACCTTGGCCACGAAGAGCAGCAGCGCCAGCCTGGTCAGACCCCAGATCAACAGCAGTGCGGTCATGGCGAAGGGGAACCTCGCGCTCCGTGCCCCGGTCATGCCCACCTGGCCCTCATCATCCGGAATCCGTGTGTCTCGCCATCGCGCTTTTCGCGGACCAAGGGTGACGCACCGGCCTGTGTGCGAGCCGTCAAGCGCGGCCGCGCGGAGCTGTGAGTATAGGTTCGATAGTGTCGAACACGATGCACAAGACCCTGATCGTGACGAACGATTTCCCGCCCCGCCCCGGTGGCATCCAGGCCTTTCTGCACAACATGGCGCTGCGTCTGGACCCCGAGCGGCTCGTCGTCTACGCCTCGACCTGGAAGCGCGGCCACGAGGGCGCCGAGGCGACCGCCGCGTTCGACGCCGAGCAGCCCTTCACCGTCGTACGGGACCGTACGACCATGCTGCTTCCGACGCCGGGTGCCACCCGGCGGGCCGTCGGCCTGCTGCGGGAGCACGGCTGTACGTCGGTGTGGTTCGGTGCGGCCGCACCGCTCGGGCTGATGGCGCCGGCCCTGCGAAGAGCGGGCGCGACCCGCCTCGTGGCGACCACGCACGGCCACGAGGCCGGCTGGGCCCAGCTTCCCGCCGCCCGGACGCTGCTGCGCCGGATCGGTGAGTCCACCGACACGATCACCTATCTCGGGGAGTACACCCGCTCGCGGATCGCCTCCGCGCTGACCCCCGAGGCCGCCGCGCGCATGGTGCACCTGCCGCCCGGTGTCGACGAGCGGACCTTCCACCCCGGCTCGGGCGGCGACGAGGTCCGGGCCCGGCTCGGCCTCACCGACCGGCCCGTCGTCGTCTGCGTCTCCCGCCTGGTCCCGCGCAAGGGCCAGGACACCCTCGTCCTTGCGATGCCGCGGATCCTGGCCAAGGAGCCGGACGCGGTGCTGCTGATCGTCGGGGGCGGTCCGTACGAGAAGGAGCTCCGCAGGCTCGCGCACGAGACCGGGGTCGCGGGCTCGGTCCGGTTCACCGGGGCGGTGCCCTGGTCGGAACTGCCCGCGCACTACGGGGCCGGGGACGTGTTCGCGATGCCGTGCCGGACGCGCAGGGGCGGACTCGACGTCGAGGGGCTCGGCATCGTCTACCTGGAGGCGTCGGCGACGGGCCTTCCGGTGGTGGCCGGCGACTCGGGGGGCGCGCCCGACGCCGTGCTCGACGGCGAGACGGGCTGGGTAGTCCGCGGCGGCTCCGCCGAGGAGGCGGCCGACCGCATCGTCACCCTGCTCGGCGACCCCGAACTCCGCCGCCGCATGGGCGAACGAGGCCGGTCCTGGGTCGAGGAGAAATGGCGCTGGGACCTCTTGGCAGCCCACCTGCGAGAGCTGCTCTAGCGTTTACCGGTCCGCCCACCGGGCTGCCACTTGCCGCCCGGTGGGCGCCTGCGGGCCGCGATGGGCCGCCCGCGCAGTTCCCCGCACCCCTGACGGGGCACGCCCCTGACGGCGGCACAGTTCCCCGCGCCCCTGACGGGGCACACCCCTACCGGCGGCGGAGTTCCCCGCGCCCCTGACGGGGCACACCCTACCGGCGGCGGAGTTCCCCGCGCCCCTGACGGGGCACGCCCTACCGGCGGCGGAGTTCCCCGCGCCGCTGACGGGGCACGCCGCTGACGGGGCACGCCCCTGACGGGGCACGCCCCTGACGGCGGCGCAGTTCCCCGCGCCGCTGACGGGGCACGCCTCACCGCCCGCGCAGTTTCCTGCGCCCCTGACGGGGCACGCCCCTACCGGCGGCGGAGTTCCCCGCGCCGCTGACGGGGCACGCCTCACCGCCCGCGCAGTTTCCTGCGCCCCTGACGGGGCACGCCCCTACCGGCGGCGCAGTTCCCCGCGCCGCTGACGGGGCACGCCTCACCGCCCGCGCAGTTTCCTGCGCCCCTGACGGGGCACGCCCTACCGGCGGCGGAGTTCCCCGCGCCGCTGACGGGGCACGCCCCTACCGGCCGCGCACGCGCCGCTGACGGGCACGTTCCTACCGCCGCGCCCTGGGGGCGCCCGGCAGGGCGCATTCAGGGGCGCGGGGAACGGCGCGAGCAACCACAACGCACCTCCCGCCCGGGACGAACCCCACTCCCCACGGCGGGAGCCGGCCCCCCACCCCTCACCCCGCGCCGGAAGGCAAACAACCCCAGGGACGGAAAACGGCTCGGCCCCCTCCAGCGAAGGGGGCCGAGCCGTGAAGTTCCCGGCCGGGGTGGAACCCGGTCGCTCGGGCATCAGCCCCGATAAAGTGCCTCGATCTCGTTCGCGTAATCCTTCGCCACCACATTCCGCTTCAGCTTCAGCGACGGCGTCAGGTGCCCCGACTCCTCGGTGAACTGGTGGGCGAGGACACGGAACTTGCGGACCGACTCCGCCTTGGACACCGCCGCGTTGCCGTCGTCGATGGCGTCCTGGATGGCGGCGATCAGGTCGGCGTCCTCGCGCAGCGACGCCGCGGTCGAGCCGGCCGGCTTCCCGTGCTCCTGGGCCCAGCGGGTCAGGAACTCCTCGTCGACCGTCACCAGCGCGCCGACGAACGGACGCCCGTCGCCGACCACCATGCACTCCGCGACCAGCGCGTGGGCGCGGATGCGGTCCTCTATGACGGCCGGGGCGACGTTCTTGCCGCCCGCGGTGACGATGATCTCCTTCTTGCGGCCGGTGATGCGGAGGTAGCCGTCCTCGTCGAGGGTGCCGATGTCACCGGTGTGGAACCAGCCGTCGGCGAGGGCCTCGGCGGTGGCCGCCTCGTTGTTCCAGTACCCCTGGAACAGGTGCTCGCCGTGCAGCAGCACCTCGCCGTCGTCGGCGATGCGGATCACGGAGCCGGGCAGCGGCTGACCGACCGTGCCGATCTTCGTACGGTCCCACGGGTTGAAGGCCGTGGCCGCGCAGGACTCGGTGAGGCCGTAGCCCTCCAGGACCGTGAATCCGATCCCGCGGAAGAAGTGGCCGAGCCGCTCGCCCAGCGGGGCACCGCCCGAGATCGCGTACTCGCCGCGACCGCCGAGCACCGCGCGCAGCTTGCTGTAGACGAGCCTGTCGAACGTCTTGTACTTGATCTTCAGACCGAGCGACGGCCCCGCGGGGGTGTCCAGCGCGCGGCTGTAGGCGATCGCCGTGTCCGCGGCCTTGTCGAAGATCTTGCCCTTGCCGTCCGCCTGGGCCTTGGCGCGCGCCGAGTTGTAGACCTTCTCGAAGACGCGCGGCACACCGAGGATCAGCGTCGGCCGGAACGCGGCCAGCTCGTCGGTGAGGTTCTTGATGTCCGGGACACAGCCCAGCTTGATCGGCGCCATCATCGGCGCGACCTGCACGAGCCGCCCGAAGACGTGCGCGAGCGGGAGGAACAGCAGGACGGAACACTCACCGGTGCGGAACAGCGGGCGCAGCCGCTCCACGATGTTGCCGCACTCCGCGAAGAAGGCGCGGTGGGTCAGGACACAGCCCTTGGGGCGGCCGGTCGTCCCGGAGGTGTAGACGATGGTCGCCGGGTCGTCCGCCTTGGCCTGCGAACTGCGCTCCTCGACGGTCGCGTCGCTGACGTCCGCGCCCAGGCGCCCCAGCTCCTCGACGCCGCCGGCCTCGATCTGCCAGACGTGTTCGAGGGCGGGCAGCCGGTCGCGCACCGACTCCACGGAGGCCGCGTGCGCGGGCAGCTCCACGATGCAGGCCCGCGCGCCCGAGTCGCCGAGGATCCACTGCACCTGCTCGGGGGAGCTGGTCTCGTACACCGGCACGGTGACGGCGCCGGCGCTCCAGATGGCGAAGTCGAGCAGCGTCCACTCGTAGCGGGTGCGGGACATCAGGGCGACGCGGTCACCGGGCTGCACGCCCGAGGCGATCAGGCCCTTGGCAGCGGAACGCACCTCGGCGAGGAAGGTGGTGGCGCTGACGTCCGTCCAGGTGCCGCCCACCTTGCGGGCGATCACGGCTACGTCGGGATGCTGCGCGGCGTTTCTGCGGACGATGTCGGTGAGATTTCCGTCCGCAGGGACCTCGTACAAAGCCGGAAGGCTGAACTCGCGCAAGACTGCTGCTCCTCATAGGGCGCCGACGCCACGACTCTGTGTGATGCGACGGTGCGGTCCAAGGCTCGGGCAAGTACTCAAGAGATCATTTGTTGAAATCCCGAGTACGACTGGACTGCCCGGACGTTACCCGCCGGTATGGCCTCTTCGACAGGGGGTCCCGGCGAGATGTTCCATGCGTCACACGTGGTGGCGTTCCTGCGCGCACAGTAGTCCACGCCCTTCCGGGCATGCCAGTAATCGCAGGTCCGGCCGCCTCTGTTCACGTTTGCCGCACGCGCCTACGCTTGATCGTCATGGCATCCACACCCGTCGGCCGTCCGAGGACGCGCATTCATGTGGTCAGCGACGTGCACGGCAACGCCCGCGACCTGGCCCGGGCCGGTGACGGCGCCGACGCCCTGATCTGCCTCGGTGACCTGGTCCTCTTCCTCGACTACGCCGACCACGCGCGCGGTATCTTCCCGGACCTCTTCGGCGTGGAGAACGCCGACCGCATCGTCGAGCTGCGCACCGCCCGCCGCTTCGAGGAGGCGCGCGCGTTCGGCGCCCGGCTGTGGGCGGGTATCGGCACCGACCGGGCCGCGGCGATCGAGAAGGCGGTCCGCAAGCAGTACGCCGAGATGTTCGCCGCGTTCCCGAATCCGACGTACGCGACCTACGGCAATGTCGACATGCCGACGCTGTGGCCGGAGTACGCCGGACCGGGCACCACCGTGCTCGACGGCGAGCGGGTCGAGATCGGCGGCCGTGTCTTCGGGTTCGTCGGCGGGGGGCTGCGGACGCCGATGCGGACGCCGTACGAGATCAGCGACGAGGAGTACGCGGCCAAGATCGAGGCGGTCGGCGAGGTCGACGTGTTGTGCACGCACATCCCGCCGGAGGTGCCGGAGCTCGTGTACGACACCGTCGCGCGCCGCTTCGAGCGGGGCTCCCGCGCGCTGCTGGACGCGATCCGGCGCACGCGCCCCCGCTACGCGCTCTTCGGCCACGTCCATCAGCCCCTCGCCCGACGGATGCGTGTCGGGGCGACGGAATGCGTCAATGTGGGGCACTTCGCGGGGTCGGGCCGCCCCTGGGTGCTGGAGTGGTGACGCCGCGACGGCGCTGAAGACCAGGTGGGGTGACGGCGCCCGCGGCCGTGCGCGGTAGCCTTCACGCTGCACACACGTGCGCACCAACCTCCCTCACCGGACCGCATCTGGAGGAGCCACCGCGATGGCGGAACACACCAGTTCGAGCATCACGATCGAGGCGGTACCGGCTGACGTCATGGCGGTGATCGCCGACTTCGCCCGCTACCCGGACTGGACGGGCGAGGTGAAGGAGGCGGAGGTCCTCAAGTCGGACGACCTCGGCCGTGCCGAGCAGGTCCGTCTGGTCATGGACGCCGGCGCCATCAAGGACGACCAGACCCTCGGTTACACCTGGACCGGGGACCACGAGGTCTCCTGGACCCTGGTCAAGTCCCAGATGCTCCGGTCGCTGGACGGCTCGTACCTTCTCAAGCCCGCGGGCGAGGGGGCCACCGAGGTCACCTACCGGCTGACCGTCGACGTCAAGATCCCCATGCTCGGCATGATCAAGCGCAAGGCCGAGAAGGTCATCATCGACCGCGCCCTGGCCGGCCTGAAGAAGCGCGTAGAGGAAACGGCCTAGTCCCCCAAGGGGGCCCACCCTCACACCCCGGCCCGGTCTGCCCGGCGTCTCATCCCGCCCCAGGTCCAGCGGCCCCACAACCACGTCTTCGCCCCCTCCGCCCCTACCCGACCCGAACCCGGGGCTCCGCCCCGGACCCCGCTCCTCAAACGCCGGAGGGGCTGAAACTGCTGCCCGGGGCTGGAATGTGGACCGGCCACCACGACGCACCCGCAGCCGGGCGAACGCCAAAGGGGTCGGCGCGGCCACCACGACGTACCCGCAGTCGGAATGCGGCGCGAGGGGACGTGCCGGTACATCGATGCCCGTCGCCACCGACGCCCACGCCTCACCCAACGGCGACGGGCTGATGCACCGGCACGGCCCCGACCCACCCACCGGACGGCAACCCGAAATCCGCCGAGGCCACCGCCCCGGTAGCGTTCACCCCCATGCGCACCATCCTGATCACCGGCCAAGGCGGCACAGGCCGTACCACCGTCGCCGCGGCCACCGCGCTGAGGGCGGCCCGCGAGGGCACCCGCACCCTGGTGCTCACCGCCGACCGCACCGACACCCTCGGTGCCGTCCTCGGCGTCCCCACCGGCCCCGACCCCGTGGAAGCCGCCCCCGGCCTCACCGCATGGCGCCCCGACGCCGCCGCCCGCTTCCGCGACGACCTCACCGCCTTCCAGCGCCGCGCCTCCACCGCCCTCGACCTCCTCGGCGCCTCCCGCCTGGACGCCGAGGAGGTCACCCCCCTCCCCGGCGCCGAGGAACTCGCCCTCCTGCGCGCCCTGCGCGACGCCGCACTGTCGGAGTCGTACGGCCTGCTCGTCGTGGACCTGCCCCCCGCCCCCCAGGCCCTCGCCCTCCTCGCCCTGCCCGAGGAGCTCCGCCGCTATCTGCGCCGCCTGCTCCCGCCGGAGCGACAGGCGGCCCGAGCCCTGCGCCCGGTCCTCGGACGGCTCGCGGGGGTTCCCATGCCCGCCGAGTGGCTGTACGAGACCGCGGGGCGCTGGGACATCGAACTGGCCGCCGTGCAGGCGGTGGTCGAGGACCGCGCCACGACCGTACGGCTCGTCGCCGAACCCGGACCGGCCGGCACGGACGCCGTCCGCACCGCCGCCACCGCCCTCGCCCTGCGCGGACTGCCCGTCGAGGGCCTCGTGGCGAACCGGGTGCTGCCCGGCGCCACCAACGACGCCTGGCTGGGAGCCCTCGCGGCCCAGCAGCGCAAGGCCCTGGACGAGTGGCGGGAGACGTACGCGGTCCACGAGGTCCCGCACCGCGGCCACGACCCGCGCGGCACCGACGACCTCGCCGGGCTCCCCGTGCCCGGCGTCAACACCGCGCCCACCCCGGTCGAGTGGCCCGTCACCGACCGTCTCGCCGACGACGGCGTGCTCGTGTGGCACATTCCGCTGCCCGGCGCGATACGCGACGAACTCGACCTCATCCGGCGCGGCGACGAGCTCGTCGTGACCGTCGGCCAGTTCCGCAGGATCGTCCCGCTGCCGTCCGCGCTCCGCCGCTGCACGGTGGCCGGAGCCGCACTGCGCGAGGGCGAGCTGCGGGTCCGTTTCACGCCGGATCCCGGGCTCTGGCCGCGCGAGAAGTGACCGCGCCGCGATCCGGGGCACCGGCACGGTGAACGGGATACCCCCGTTCGGGTAACGTCGAAAGCAAGGAAAACGTAGGCAGGAGTCCCGCCATGAGCGAAGAGCGCCCACCGTCCGAGGCCGCTCAGGAGGAGACGGCCGACGAGGTACGTGTCGACGAGGTACACGTCGAGGAAGCGCACGCCACCGACGACGACGCGTGGGCGACGGCCTGCGCCGAGGACCTCGCCGCGGAGAAGGCCCGCCGCCGCGCCGAGCAGGGCCCGCCGCCCGGCTCGGCCGCCGAGGAACTGCGCAAACTCGTCGACGCCGTGGCCGACAAGCTCTCCGGACTCCAGTCGCCGCTGTTCGGCGCGGTCGCCTCCGGCACCGCCCAGCAGATGGTCAGCCAGGTCGTGCAGCAGGCCAAGGCCGCCGTGGAACCGGTGCTGGAGCGCAACCCCGAGGTCTTCGACCACCTCGCCGCCGCGGGTTCGGAACTGCTCGCCGCCTACCGCTCGGCCGTCGAGAACCAGGAGCGTCGCTGGACCACCCGGGACACGGGTTCCCGTGACGACGAGTCCGGTCCGGGCGAACACATCGACCTGGACTAATCACCCCTCGGGTACGGTTGGCCGTAGCGGGGCTCGACCGAAACTGAGGGATTCATGGGACTCACCATCGGCGTCGATATCGGCGGCACGAAGATCGCGGCCGGTGTGGTCGACGAGGAAGGCAATATCCTTTCGACGCACAAGGTGCCGACCCCGACCACGCCGCAGGCCATCGTGGACGCCATCGCCTCGGCCGTGGAGGGCGCGCGCGCCGGTCACGACATCGTCGGTGTCGGCATCGGTGCCGCCGGATATGTGAACCGCCAGCGCTCGACGGTCTACTTCGCGCCGAACATCGACTGGCGCAACGAGCCGCTCAAGGCCGAGGTCGAGCGGCGTGTGGGCCTGCCGGTCGTCGTGGAGAACGACGCGAACGCGGCCGCCTGGGGCGAGTACAAGTTCGGCGCGGGCAAGGGTCACCGCAACGTCATCTGCATCACCCTGGGCACGGGCCTGGGCGGTGGCATCATCATCGGCAACAAGCTGCGCCGCGGCCACTTCGGCGTTGCCGCCGAGTTCGGCCACATCCGGATGGTCCCGGACGGACTGCTGTGCGGCTGCGGCTCGCAGGGCTGCTGGGAGCAGTACGCCTCCGGGCGCGCGCTCGTCCGGTACGCGAAGCAGCGGGCCAACGCGACCCCGGAGGCGGCGGAGGTCCTCCTGGGGCTCGGCGACGGCACCCCCGACGGCATCGAGGGCAAGCACATCTCCATGGCCGCCCGGCAGGGCGACCACGTCGCGGTGGACTCCTACCGTGAGCTGGCCCGCTGGGCCGGCGCGGGTCTGGCCGACCTCGCCTCGCTCTTCGACCCGTCCGCCTTCATCGTCGGCGGCGGCCTGTCGGACGAGGGCGAGCTGGTCCTCGACCCGATCCGTAAGTCGTACAAGCGCTGGCTGGTCGGCGGCAACTGGCGCCCGGTCGCCGAAGTGATCGCCGCGCAGCTCGGCAACAAGGCGGGTCTCGTCGGAGCGGCGGACCTGGCCCGGGAGCCCGACCCGATCATGTAGGTCCTGCCCGTCTCGCACGATCGCGCCCGCCGCCCCCGCACAGGACGGCGGGCGCGGCCGTGTCCGCCCCTTCTGCCGCCCGAAGGCGAGGCATGTGCCTCTTCGGCCCTTTCCGCGGGCTTCGGGCGCGTATCTTGATCGCCATGCCGACCAGGTCCTCCGCCAGTCCGCTGCCCGCGTCCCGCACCGAAGCCGACGGCTCAGCCGTGATCCGCGTGCTCAGCTACAACATCCGCTCGATGCGCGACGACACCGCCGCGCTCGCCCGAGTGATCAGCGCCTGCGCCCCGGACCTCGTACTGGTCCAGGAGGCGCCCCGCTTCTTCCGCTGGCGCAAGAAGCTCGCGCGTCTCGCCGCCGCCTCCGGTCTCGTCATCCTGTCGGGGGGCGCCACCGCCTCCGGGCCCGCGCTGCTGTGCACGCTGCGGGCCACCGTGGAGCGCACCGAGGACGTCCTGCTCCCGCTCACCCCGGGGCAGCACCGCCGGGGCTTCGCCACGGCGGTCGTGCGGTTCGGGGGGGCCCGGCTCGGCGTGCTGAGCTGCCATCTGTCGCTCCGGAAGGACGAGCGCCACGAGCAGGGCGGCATGCTCCTCGACCGGCTCGCCGGTCTCGGCACCCCGCACGCCGTCGCGGGCGGCGACCTCAACGAAGGCCCGGCGGGACCGACGTTCCGCCGTCTGGCGGGCGCGCTCCAGGACGGCTGGGCGACCCGGCCCTGGGGCGGGGAGCACACCTGGACGTTCGCGGGGCCCGACCGGCGCATCGACGCCCTCTTCGCCACGCCCGGCATCGAGGTGCTGGGCTGCGGAGTGCCGCTCGGTCTCCCCGGCGTGAGCGAAGCGGACCTGAGGGCGGCCACGGACCATCTGCCCGTACTGGCCGCCCTCCGAGTGCCCGCGTCCTAGGGAGCAGGTGGGAGCGTTCCGCCCCACCCGGGGCGTCCCGCCACACCGGAAGCTCCTGCCCCACCAGGGGCGTCCCGCCACACCCGGAACCACCTGCCCCACCCGGAGCGCCCCGCCGCGGTCAGACGACCGCGCCGCGCCCCGGGTCCTCGTGGTCCTCGTCGTCGTCCTTCATGCGTGTCACCAGCGTGGCGAAGCCGCCGAGGAAACCGCCGATGCCGAGGGTGGTGAGCCACCAGGTCATGTCCCAGCCGAACAGGACGGCCAGCAGCAGCAGGGCGGGGCCGCCGAGCACGCCGAGCCAGGCGAACTTGGCGGTCGTGTCCGCGGCGGGCAGCGGGGGCGGCTCGGGCGGGACGAAGTGACCCTCGTCGTCCTCGTCGAAGTCGTCCTCGGACGGCTCGGGCGAGCGGTAGTCCCGCGGGCCGCCGACACCGGGCGCGAACGAGATCGAACTGCCGAGCGGCTTGACGGCGGAGGGCAGGTCGCCGGAGGCCGCCGGCTCGGACCCGGCTCCCGGAGCCGGGGCGTCGTCCTCGCCGGTGCCGTCCCCGGAGCCGGCGCCGCCGGTCTCGGAGCCGGTGTCAGGACCGGGCTCGGGGAGTGCCAGGTCCTCGATCGACCGGAAGGGCCGCGAGCCGGGCGGGTCCGCCGGCTCCTCGCCGTATCCCTCGACGATCGACTTCCAGGCGGCCTCCTCGTCGAAGGGCACGCTCTGCTCGTCGTCGGCGGACTTCCCGCGGGCGTCACCGGACGTCGTCTCTCCGAGCGGGTCCCCCGCGGACTCGGTGAGCGCGTCGCCGAGCCCCTCGCCGCGGGCACCGTCGAGCGGCTCGCCCACGGGCACGCCCTTCTCCTCGGAATCGCCGCGGTCCGCGTCGTGCTCAGTCACCGGCTGCCGTCCCTTCCTGCCCGCCCACCCGACCGGCGTCGGCCTCCTTGCCGGCACCGGGCGCGAGCCGGACGACGAAGGAGTGGCTCTCCTCGAAGATCCGGTCCGCGTCGTGGTCCAACGTCGCGACGTGGTAGCTCTGTTCCAGCACGATCTCCGTCACGTCCGTGGAGGACACCCGCCCGAGGATGCGCGCCGAGTCGGCGGGGGAGACGACATGGTCCTGGAGGCTGTGCAGCAGCAGGAGCGGCTGGGTGACCTGCGGCAGCTCCGCGTCCACGACCGCGCACAGCCGGCGCATCGAATGCGCGGCGTGCAGCGGCACCCGGCCGTAGCCGATCTCCTCGGAGCCCTCCTTCGCGATGTCGCTCGCGATGCCCTTCGTCGACGGAACCAGGTGCCGCAGGACCGGCAGCAGGCGCGCGGCCGGGCCGTGCACCTTGTTCAGCGGGTTGACGACCACGATGCCGTCGACGTCGTCGCCGTGCTTGGCCGCCAGCCGCAGCGCCAGCGCGCCGCCCATCGAGAGCCCGAAGACGAACACCCGCGAGCAGTTCCGGCGCAGCGCGCGCAGTTCGCGGTCGACCTCCGCGTACCAGTCCTGCCAGCCGGTGAGCTGCATGTCCTCCCAGCGGGTGCCGTGCCCGGGCAGCAGCGGCAGCGCGACGGTCAGACCGCGGTCGGCGAGATACTCGGCCCAGGGACGCAGGGACTGCGGGGAGCCGGTGAAACCGTGGCAGAGAAGGACGCCGACCTCTCCGCCGTCGTGGCGGAACGGCTCGGCTCCAGGAAGGACCGGCACCTCGGTCTCCTGTTCATGAGTTGGGCGGAAAACGACTCCGGATGTGCTTCACCGTACGCGACCGTACTGACACCGACCAGGGTCGTCGGGTCCTTCTACGGTGCTCCGGGTTAAGGTCTGATCTACGACACAGGAGGCACGCGGGTGATCTACGGCGCAATGAAGTTTTCCATCGGAGGGCCGCTGAAGCTCGCCTTCAGACCCTGGGTGGAAGGCCTCGAGAACATCCCCGCCGAGGGCCCGGCCATTCTGGCGAGCAATCACCTCTCGTTCTCGGACTCCTTCTTCCTGCCGGCGGTCCTCGAACGCAAGGTGACCTTCATCGCGAAGGCCGAGTACTTCACGACCCCGGGCATCAAGGGCCGGATGACGGCCGCCTTCTTCAAGGGCGTCGGCCAGCTCCCGGTGGACCGTTCCGGCGCGCGCGGCGCGGGCGAGGCGGCCATCAAGAGCGGCATAGACGTCATCGAGCGCGGTGAGCTGTTCGGCATCTACCCGGAGGGCACACGCTCGCCCGACGGCCGCCTCTACCGAGGCAAGCCCGGCGGCCTCGCGCGCGTGGCGCTCGCCACCGGCGCGCCCGTCATCCCGGTGGCGATGATCGACACCGAGAAGATCCAGCCGCCGGGCAAGCTGATGCCCAAGCTGATGCGTCCGGGCATCCGCATCGGCAAGCCGCTGGACTTCAGCCGCTACAGCGGCATGGAGCACGACCGGTTCGTGCTCCGCGCGGTGACCGACGAGGTCATGTACGAGATCATGAAGCTGTCCGGGCAGGAGTACGTAGACATGTACGCGACGGCCGCCAAGCGGCAGATCGCGGACGCGGCGAAGGCCGAGAAGGACGCCGAGAAGGCGGCCAGGGCGGCACTCGCCCAGGCCGAGAAGCAGGCGGAGAAGCAGGCCGAGGAGCAGGCGGAGCAGGCCGAGAAGCAGACGGCCGGGGAACAGACCGAGCCCCAGGCCGAGAAGCAGGCCGCTCCCGACGAGGTACAGGCCGTACCTGACGAGGTACAGGCCGTTCCCGACGAGGTACAGGCCGTTCCCGAGGCGCAGGCCGCGGAGCAGGACGTGGAACAGGCCGGTCCGCCGGCCGGTTCGGGGGACACGGGGGAGACCGAGTCGGCCGACAGGCAACGGTCCGGCTCCCCGGAGCGTCCGTAGGGACGTCGGCAGGCGGGGCGGGGCAGGGTGGGGTGGGGGGCATGGCCAAGCGCGAGAGAGTCATGAGGATGTCGGTCGAGCAGCCGCTGTGGCGTGCCCTGACCGGCTACCGGGTGCTGACCGTGCTGTACGCGATCGGGCTCTTCGCCACGACGTACGACAAGTTCGACCGCCCGTGGGTCGCCGTCGCGTTCTTCGCGTTCCTGCTCGTCTGGACGCTGGCCACGCTCCCCAGAGTCTCCGGCGCGGCCAACTGCACCAAGCGGTTCCTCGCCGCCGACCTCACCGTCGCGCTGACCGGCATCCTGCTCACCCGCGTCGCCGACTCCGCCTCGCGCATCGACGCGGGCGGCCCGACGCTGCCGTCGATCTGGACGGCCGGCGCCGTCCTGGCCTTCGCGATCAAGGGCGGCTGGCGCTGGGCGGCCTTCGCCTCCACGCTCGTCGCCGCGGCCAACATCGTCGAGCGCGGCGCCCCGACCCGGGACACCGTGCACAACGTGATCCTCGTCTGGGTCGCCTCCATCGCCATCGGCTACGTCGTCGAGGTCGCCCGCGCCTCCGAGCGCACCCTCGCCCGCGCCCTGGAGATCGAGGCGGCCACCCGGGAGCGTGAGCGTCTCGCCCGGGACATCCACGACGGCGTGCTCCAGGTCCTCGCCATGGTGCAGCGGCGCGGCAGCGCGATCGGCGGCGAGGCCGCGGAGCTGGGCCGGATGGCCGGCGAACAGGAGGCCGCGCTGCGCACGCTGGTGTCGGGCGGTCTGGTGCCCGTCTCCCGGGTGTCGGAGGACGCCGCGCTCGGCGCGCTGGTGCGCGCCGTCGACGAACCGGACGACGAGGATCCCCGGGGTCCGCTCGATCTGCGCGCCCTGCTCGCCCCGTACGCCACCGCGCGCGTGACCCTCTCGGAGCCCGGCGCGCCGGTGCCGCTCGACCCGCCCGCCGCGCGGGAAGTGGCCGCGGCCGTGGGCGCCGCCCTGGACAATGTCCGCAGGCACGTGGGCGAGGACGCCCGCGCCTGGATCCTGGTCGAGGACGAACCGGACGCCGTGATCGTGACGGTCCGCGACGAGGGTTCCGGCATCCCGGAGGGGCGGCTCGCGCAGGCCGAGGGCGAGGGGCGGCTCGGAGTGGCGCTCTCGATCCGCGGCAGGCTGCGCGAGCTGGGCGGCACGGCGGAGCTGATCTCCGTCCCGGGACAGGGCACCGAGGTCGAGCTGAAGGTACCGAAGGACGCGCGGGGGAAGGCGAGTACACGATGACGAAGGCGACGGTAGGACGATGACGGGCGGGACCGCGGACCAGCCGCGGACGGGGGAGAACCCCATCAGGGTGATGGTCGTGGACGACCACCCCATGTGGCGTGACGCCGTGGCCCGGGACCTGGAGGCCGCCGGGTTCGACGTGGTCGCGACCGCCGGCGACGGCGAACAGGCCGTGCGCCGCGCGCTGGCGGCCGCACCCGACGTCCTCGTCCTCGATCTGAACCTGCCCGCCAAGCCCGGTGTCCAGGTCTGCAAGGAACTGGTCGGCGCCGACCCGTCCCTGCGCGTCCTGGTCCTGTCGGCGAGCGGCGAGCACGCCGACGTGCTGGAGGCGGTGAAGTCCGGCGCGACCGGCTACCTCCTGAAGTCGTCGTCCGCGGAGGAGCTGACCGACGCGGTGCGCCGGACGGCCGTCGGCGACCCCGTGTTCACCCCGGGCCTCGCGGGTCTGGTCCTCGGCGAGTACCGCCGGCTGGCCTCGGAACCCGCTCCGGCCACGGGCACCGACGAGCCGAGGGTCCCGCAGCTCACCGACCGGGAGACCGAGGTGCTGCGCCTGGTCGCCAAGGGCCTGAGCTACAAGCAGATCGCCGAACGCCTGGTCATCTCCCACCGCACCGTCCAGAACCACGTCCAGAACACCCTGGGCAAGCTCCAGCTCCACAATCGCGTCGAGCTGGTCCGCTACGCCATAGAGCGCGGCCTGGACGGGGCGTGACCGCCCCGGATGCCACCTTCCGGGTGATCTATTGATCAACCACCCGACAATTCACCGGAACAGCCCGTCCGCACCATGCCGAAGTGACGTGGATCACTATTAGCGTGAGTCCGACAGCCAAACGTGGCGAAGGGACTTTCCATGCGGGTCGGAGTACTGACCGGAGGCGGCGACTGCCCCGGGCTCAACGCCGTCATCCGGGGCATTGTCCGCAAGGGCGTGCAGGAGTACGGCTATGACTTCGTCGGCTATCGGGACGGCTGGCGGGGGCCGCTCGAAGGCGACACCGTACGGCTCGACATCCCCGCCGTGCGCGGGATCCTGCCGCGCGGCGGCACCATCCTCGGCTCCTCGCGCACCAACCCCCTCAAGCAAGAGAACGGCATCCGCAGAATCAAGGAGAACCTCGCCAAGCAGGAGGTCGGGGCGCTCATCGCGATCGGCGGCGAGGACACCCTGGGCGTCGCCGCGCGGCTCGGCGACGAGTACGGCATCAACGTCGTCGGCGTACCGAAGACCATCGACAACGACCTCTCCGCCACCGACTACACCTTCGGCTTCGACACGGCGGTCAACATCGCGACCGAGGCCCTCGACCGCCTCCACACCACCGCCGAGTCGCACATGCGCGTCCTCGTCTGCGAGGTGATGGGCCGCCACGCGGGCTGGATCGCCCTGCACTCGGGCCTGGCCGGCGGCGCGAACGTCATCCTCATCCCCGAGCAGCGCTTCGACGTGGACCAGGTCTGCGCCTGGGTGACCTCGCGCTTCAAGGCCTCGTACGCGCCCATCGTCGTCGTCGCCGAGGGCGCCATGCCCAAGGACGGCGACATGGTCCTCAAGGACGGCACCCTGGACTCCTTCGGGCATGTCCGGCTCTCCGGCGTCGGGGAGTGGCTGGCCAAGGAGATCGAGCGGCGCACCGGCAAGGAGGCCCGCACCACGGTCCTCGGGCACGTCCAGCGCGGCGGGACCCCCAGCGCCTTCGACCGCTGGCTCGCCACCCGCTTCGGGCTGCACGCCATCGAGGCCGTCCGCGACGGCGACTTCGGCAAGATGGTGGCACTGCGCGGCACCGACATCGTCCGCGTCCCGATCGCGGAGGCCACCGCCAAGCTGAAGACGGTCGACCCCGGCCTGTACACGGAGGTCGGGGTGTTCTTCGGCTGACGGCGGCACCCGGCCGCGCCCGAGCGGCTCCGGGGGTACGGGCCGTATATTCGGCCCGTACCCCAGCACGGGAGAGACCGGTGGAGATTCTGGCGTTCGGCGTCCAGTCCGACGAGAAGCCCCTGCTCGAGAAGGCCTTCGAGGGACGCCACGAGGTCCGCAGCCTCGACGTCTTCCTCAGCGAGGACACCGCGCCCATCGCCGCCGGCTACGAGGCCGTGTCCACCAGCGTCAACTGCGCCCTGGGCCATCGCGTTCTGCAGACCCTGGCGGCCGGCGGCACCCAGCTCGTCGCCCAGCGCTCCACCGGATTCAACAACATCGACCTCGACGTCGCCGAGCGCCTCGGCATGACGGTCGCCCGGGTCTCGTCCTACTCGCCCTACTCGGTGGCCGAGTTCGCCTGGACCCTCGGCATGGCCGTCAACCGCCGTATCGTGCGCGCCGCCAACCGCACCCGCGACTTCGACTTCCGCCTCGAAGGACTGATGGGCCGTGACATGCACGGCCGCACCGCGGGGGTCGTCGGCACAGGGAAGATCGGCGAGGCCTTCACCCGGATCGCCCACGGCTTCGGCATGAACCTGCTCGGCTGGGACATCGCCGAGAACCCGGCGTGCCTCGGACTCGGCATGCGGTACGTCTCCAAGGAGCGCCTGCTCGCCGAGTCCGACCTCGTCACCCTGCACGTCCCGCTGATGCCGCAGACGCAGCACCTCATCGACGCCGACGCCCTGCGCGCCATGAAGGACGACGCGATCCTGGTGAACTCCAGCCGCGGCGGCCTGATCGACAGCCAGGCCCTCGTCGCCGAACTGCGCGCGGGCCGCTTCACGGGCGTCGGCCTCGACGTGTACGAGGCGGAGGCCGGGCTGTTCTTCCTCGACAAGTCCCTCGAAACCGTCGAGGACGACACCCTGGCCCGCCTGGTCACCTTCCCGAACGTCCTGGTCACCTCGCACCAGGCGTACTACACCCGGGACGCCGTGGGCCAGATCGTCGACGCGACCGCCGCGAACGTCTTCGACTACACCGAGGGCCGCCGCTCGGAGAACGTGCTCGTGCCCCGTAGCTGACCCGTCAGCTCCCGCACCACGGCCGCCCCGTCGAGCGTCAGCACCGACTCCGGGTGGAACTGCACACCCGCGAAGCCGGGACCGCGCAGCGCGTGCACCTCGCCGTTCGCGGCCCGGCTGACCTCGACGCCGTGCGCGGACAGCTCCGCCAGCGCCTCGTCGTCGCAGCGCGCCACGAAGCTGTTGTAGAAGCCGA
Source organism: Streptomyces sp. NPDC059371 (assembly GCF_042751995.1). Lineage (NCBI taxonomy): Bacteria > Bacillati > Actinomycetota > Actinomycetes > Kitasatosporales > Streptomycetaceae > Streptomyces > Streptomyces sp. NPDC059371. Next base: position 142,192 of record NZ_JBHYXD010000005.1, read on the forward strand.
CGGTCTCGGCCCGCCCGAAGAGGTCGATACGGGTCTGCGCGCCCTGGTACGGCACGTCCTTGCGGACGATCTCCAGCCCGAGCTCGGCCGCGATCAGCTCGTGCCCGAGGCAGACACCGAGCACACCGTGCCGATGGTCACGCAGCACCTCGGCGGTCAGCCCGCGCAGGAAACGCATCTTGGGGTCCGCCCCGTCCGAGGGATCGCCGGGACCCGGGCCGAGCACCACAGGGCCCTCGTGCGCGAGGACCGCCTCGCGCAGCCCCGGTTCGTCGTAGCGACGCACCGTCACCTCAAGGCCGGACGACCGCAGCACATGCGCGAGCATCGCGGTGAAGGTGTCCTCGGCGTCCACGACCAGCGCGTGCCCCGCCAGGTCCCGGGACCGCTCCTGCATCCGCAGCCAGAACGGCGCCAGCGAGGCCCGCCGTCCGTCCAGCGACGCCCGCACCCGAGGATCGTCGCCCAGCCGCGGCCGGCCGGGCCGCACCCCCAGCGCGGCGAGCACACCCGCCGCCTTGGCGTGCGTCTCGGCGACCTCGCCGGCCGGGTCCGATCCCCGTACGAGGGTGGCGCCGACCGGCACCCGCAGCCGGCCGTCCGCGTCGATGTCGGCGGTGCGGATGAGGATCGGGGAGTCGAGGGTCTGCGCCCCGGGCCCGCCGTCCGGCCCGTCCTCCCGCTGCCGCCCGACCAGCGCCAGCGCGCCCGCGTAGTAGCCGCGCCCGCCGACCTCGTGACGCTCGATGACACGGCAGGCGTTCTGCACGGGCGAGCCGGTGACGGTCGCCGCGAACATGGTCTCCCGCAGCACGTCCCGCACGTCCAGCGAGGAGCGGCCCCGCAACTCGTACTCGGTGTGCGCGAGATGGGCCATCTCCTTGAGCCGCGGCCCGATCACCACCCCGCCCATGTCACCGACCGTGCACATCATCTTGAGTTCCTCGTCGACGACCATCGAGAGCTCCTCGATCTCCTTGCCGTCGGCGAGGAACGCCAGCAGGTCCTCGGGCGTCGGCCCCCCGGCCGGGTAGCGGTACGTCCCACTGATCGGGTTCATCACGACCGTCCCGGCGGACATCCGCACATGCACCTCCGGGCTCGCCCCGACCAGCGTCCGCCCACCCGTCTCCCGCCCCCGCCCTTCCAAGGAAGGCCCTTCGGGCCCTTGCGCATTTCCGGTGTGCACCACGAACGTCCAGTACGCGCCCCGCTCGCCGGTCAGCAGCCGGCGGAACAGCGCCAGGGCGTCCGCCCGTCCGAACCCCGGGACGCGGCCCTCGTACGTCCGCCGGATCACGAAGTTGGCGCCCTCACCGCGCCCGATCTCCTCGCGCAGCACCCGCTCGACGATCCCGGAGTACTCCTCGTCACCGACGTCGAAGCCGCCGCCCTCGACCCGTACGTCGTGGTCCGGGAGCTGGGCCAGCACCTCGGCCAGCGGCAGTTCACGGCGTTCCTCGGGGACGAGCACCGCGAGCGGGGTGCCGTCGTCGCGTACGTCGAAACCGCGCTCCCGGATCTGCCGGAACGGGATCAGCGCGAGACCCTCGTCGGGGATGTCGGCGAGGCGCTCCACCTCGCGCACCGGCCCCAGCAGCAGTTCGACCATGTCGTGGTCGCGGCCCGGCGTGCGGCGGCGCAGCAGGGCGAAGGGACGGGGATCGTCCAGCAGGTCGAGCAGATTCATCGGGTGCGGTCCTTCTCTCGAATCGTGCATCTCGGAGAGGAACGGCCCGGGTCCGCGAACGCCGAAGGCCGCCCCTCGGGCGGCCTTCGCGAAGTCGTGTGTCTACGCGCAGTCAGCGGGCCGCCGGATGAGCGGTCCACCACCAGTTCTGGTTCGAATGCGCGAACATGCGCCGCACCTTACCCGACGGTGAGGGGCGGGCAACAGCGTGAAACGGCCCCCCGGGGCGTTCCTACCGTCCGGTCACCGGCCATGGATGGCCAGACAGCCCGAACGTACCGAGAAACGAGAACCATGCACGCAAGCCGTTCGTCCCATCCCCGCCGGACCGGCGCCCGCGCCCTGACCGTGCTCCTCGCGGCGGCCGCCCTCGCCGCCGGACCGCTCGTCCCAGCGAGCTCCGCCCCGCGCACGGGCGACACCGAGGACCTGACCCAGGTCGCCTACCGCGGCTACATCTTCACCGTTCCCGACTCCTGGCGGATCGTGGACCTGAGGAAACATCCCGACACCTGTGTCCGCTTCGACCGGCACGCCGTCTACCTCGGCACCCCGGGCACCGACCAGAACTGCCCGGCCAGGGCCAGCGGCCGTACCGAGGCGCTGCTGGTCCAGCCCGCCCCCGTGGCCCCCAGGGCCGTCACCGAGAACCCGGTGGCCCGCACCTACCGGGCCACCGCCGACCGCATCGCCGTCACCGCGGCCTACGGATACGACCGCGCGCGCATCCAGGACGTCCTGAGCAGCGCCGGACTGCCCGTCGCCACCGCCCGGCGCGAGGACCCCGCGCAGCAGCGCGCGGTGACCGCGCTGCCGAAGGACGCGACCTCCTTCCGCGGCGAGGGCTTCGACGCCTGCACCGCCCCGAGCCAGTCGGCGATGAACGCCTGGCGCGACGACTCCCCGTACGGCGCCATCGGTGTCTACATCGGCGGCATCAACCGCGCCTGCGCCCAGCAGCACCTGACCGCAGGCTGGGTACGGACGCAGTACACGAACGGCTGGCGGTTCTTCCCGCTGTACGTCGGCCGGCAGCCCTCCTCCGACGGCGGGAGCTGCGGAGGCGGCTGCGCGGCGATCACCAGCCCGGTGTCGCAGGGCACCGCGGGCGCCGACGACGCCGTCAAGCAGGCGGCCGCGCTGGGCTTCGGCAAGGGCTCGGTGCTCTACCTCGACCTGGAGCACTACGAGCCCGGAGGCAAGGTCACCGACTCGGTGCTCGCCTACCTCCAGGCGTACACCGTGCGGCTGCACGCGCTCGGTTACCGTTCCGGCGCGTACGGCAACACCTCGTCCCTGGTGTCCGACCTGATCGCCAACAAGAGCCGGGTCACCCTGCCCGACGTGATCCACTTCGCCCGCTGGAACCGTGTGTCGAGCACGTCCGACTCCTCGATCCCCTCGACCCTGTGGTCCAAGCACCAGCGCGTCCACCAGTACGTGGGCGACACGACCGAGACCCACGGCGGGGTGCGGATCTCCATCGACCGCGACCGCCTCGACGTGGACTAGGACCCCCGTCCCCGTCTCCGGGCGGGCACCGCGAACGGTCGCGGCGCCCGCCCGGAGAGTCACCGATCGAGCGCGGTTCGTCTCACTTGATGAGCATGTGGATGGGACGCCCGACACGACCCCGTAATGTTGTCCGGGTGACCGTGAACGCTAAGTCCAGCGCGAGCGCTGGCAACACCTGGCGAAACCTGCCCGCGGCGCAGCAGCCCGAGTACCCCGATGCCGAGGCTCTGCGCGATGTGATCGCGGACCTCGCGTCGTATCCGCCGCTCGTCTTCGCGGGCGAGTGCGACCAGCTGCGCGCCCGGATGGCGTCCGTCGCCAAGGGAGAGGCGTTCCTTCTCCAGGGCGGCGACTGCGCCGAGGCCTTCGACGCCGTGTCGGCCGACCACATCCGCAACAAGCTCAAGACGCTGCTCCAGATGGGCGCCGTCCTCACGTACGCCGCCTCGGTGCCGGTGGTCAAGGTCGGCCGGATCGCCGGCCAGTACTCCAAGCCCCGCTCCAAGGGCACCGAGACCCGCGACGGCGTGACCCTGCCGACCTACCGGGGCGACTCGGTCAACGGCTTCGACTTCGACGAGAAGTCCCGCATCCCGGACCCCGAGCGCCTGAAGCGGATGTACAACGCGTCCGCCTCGACGCTGAACCTGGTGCGCGCCTTCACCACCGGCGGCTACGCCGACCTGCGCCAGGTGCACGCCTGGAACCAGGACTTCGTGAAGTCCTCCCCGTCCGGCCAGCGCTACGAGCAGCTCGCGCGTGAGATCGACAACGCGATGAACTTCATGCGGGCCTGCGGCACCGACCCGGAGGAGTTCAAGACCGTCGAGTTCTTCTCCTCGCACGAGGCGCTGCTCCTCGACTACGAGTCGGCGCTGACCCGCGTCGACTCGCGCACGGGCAACCTGTACGACGTCTCGGGCCACATGGTGTGGATCGGCGAGCGCACCCGTCAGCTCGACGGGGCGCACATCGAGTTCGCGTCGAAGATCCGCAACCCTGTCGGCATCAAGCTGGGCCCGGCGACGACGGCCGAGGAGGCGCTGCAGTACATCGAGCGCCTCGACCCGGACCGCGAGCCGGGCCGGCTCACCTTCATCGTGCGCATGGGCGCGGACAAGGTCCGCGACAAGCTGCCCGAGCTGGTCGAGAAGGTCACCGCCTCCGGCGCGACCGTGGCCTGGGTGACCGACCCGATGCACGGCAACACCTTCGAGGCGGCCTCGGGCCACAAGACCCGCCGCTTCGACGACGTGCTCGACGAGGTGAAGGGCTTCTTCGAGGTCCACAAGGGTCTCGGTACGCACCCGGGCGGCATCCACGTCGAGCTCACCGGTGACGACGTCACCGAGTGCGTGGGCGGCGGCGACGAGATCTTCGTCGACGACCTGCACCAGCGCTACGAGACGGCCTGCGACCCCCGTCTGAACCGCAGCCAGTCCCTCGACCTGGCCTTCCTCGTCGCCGAGATGTACCGCGACCAGTAGGAGATCAACAGGCGTCACGCCTGTTACGGGCACCTGAAGTGGGGGGGGGGGGGGAGAAGAAACACCCCCCCCCCCCCCCCAGTGGGTGGTTGTTTGTGGGGTGGGTTGTTTTTTGTGAGAACACCACAACGGGCGGGGGGGAGCCA
>NZ_JBHYXD010000005.1:147039-162706 GCF_042751995.1 Streptomyces sp. NPDC059371
CGCCAGCCCCCCCACCCACACCCCACACCCTCCCAAAGCCCGCCAGCGCCTGAGTGTGGCAGGGGGTGGGGGGGGATGCCACACCAACCCCCCCCCCCCCCCCACGCCACTTTTGTGGTTCCTATGTGACGGGTAAGGTTAGGTTAGCCTCACCGATCATCGGGACGGCGTGACCCAACGATTCCGGCGGGAGGTGAACCGCGTGTACGTCTGTAGTTGCTTCGGGATCACCGAACAGCAGGTGAGGAAGCACGCGGAGGACGGCGCCTGCACTCCTCGGCAGATAGCGTCGGCCTCCAAGGCGGGCACGGACTGCGGTTCGTGCGTACGCCGGATCCAGGCGCTGCTGGGCAGGGGCTCGTGTCCGCGCCGTGAACTGGCCGACAAGGGTATGCCGGTGCTCTCCGAGGTCCTCGCACAGGCCGAGGCCGAGCGGCGCGAGACCGCCGGGTACGGGATCGCCGGGCGCGAGGCCGCCTGACCCTCCGGGCGTCTGCCGGCTCTCCGGGCGTCTGCCGGCTGTCGGGCTGTCGGGCTCTCCGGCCGTCTAGCTCTCCGGCTGCTCGACGAGCTGCGCGATGTAGAGCGCCTCGCCGAGTTTCTCGACCAATTCGAGCTGGGTGTCCAGGTAGTCGATGTGGTGCTCCTCGTCCTCGAGGATCGACTCGAAGATGTTCGCGGACGTGATGTCGCCCTTCGCGCGCATCACCTCGATCCCGCGCTTGAGGCGGTCGATCGCCTCGACCTCCACCTGCCGGTCGGCCTGGAACATCTCGGTGACGGTCTGCCCCACCCGGACGTGGAAGAGCCGCTGGTAGTTCGGCAGGCCGTCCAGGAAGAGAATGCGGTCGGTGAGCACCTCCGCGTGCTTCATCTCGTCGAACGACTCGTGCCGGGTGTACTTCGCGAGCTTCGTCCAGCCGAAGTTCTCCTGCATCTTCGCGTGCAGGAAGTACTGGTTGATCGCGGTCAGCTCGGCGGTCAGCTGCTCGTTGAGGAATTCGATGACCTCGGGGTCGCCCTGCATCGCAGAGGCTCCTTCCAGGCGGGTTGATGGGCAGATTGCGCCGCATCTTTGCACCGGTGTACCGGAGCGTCCAGTAAGTGCACGCTTACTCCGAGTTGCCCCGATCTCGCCCGTGCTGGTCATGGGCACTGTTCCCGGTCTGTCAGGATGGAGTCATGGGTCAGCCGGTGGAGCGCGAATCTGGAGAAACGGCACAGTCGGAGCTTCCGCCGGGACAGCGACTTCAGCGCGGCTGGCCGGTCACGCACTACGGTCCCGTCCCCAAGTTCCGCCCCGAGCGCTGGGAATTCCGGGTCTTCGGAGCCACCGCCGACGGCGCGAAGCAGTGCTGGAGCCACGACGAGTTCACCGCCCTCCCGTACGCCTCCGTCGTCGCCGATCTGCACTGCGTCACGAAGTTCAGCATGCTCGGGGCCGAATGGGGTGGCGTCCCCGCCCGTACGATCCTGGAGATAGCCCCGCCGGCGCCCGCCGTCACCCATGTGATGGTCTGGGCCGAGTACGGGTTCAGCTCGAACCTGCGGCTCGCGGACTTCGCCTCCGAGCGAAGCATCTTCGCCACCCACAAGGACGGCGAGCTGCTGACGGCGGAGCACGGCTTCCCGCTGCGCCTGGTCGTCCCGCATCTGTACGCGTGGAAGGGGCCCAAGTGGGTGCGCGGCGTCGAGTACATGACCGCCGACCGCCGGGGCTTCTGGGAGGAGCGCGGCTACCACAACGTCGGTGACCCCTGGCGCGAGCAGCGCTACTCCTACCAGGAGGAACCCGGGGACGGCCCCGAACTCTGAGCCCGTGGCCCGAACTCCCGCGCGCGTCCCCGGTGCCCGTGTCCCGGTGGCTCAGTGGTGGTACCGGTGCACCACGGCGTGTCCCTTGCCCCGGCCGATCGTCCACTTGTTGACCGGCGTCGTGACCACGAAGGCGACCGCGAGCGAGATCAGCAGCGATCCCCAGAACAGCAGGTCGCCGAGCCGCGCGTCCATCGCGTCCGGCCACAGCACGATGACGCCGTTGTCGATCAGCTCCATCACCGCGATGGACAAGGTGTCCGCGGCAAGCGCGACGCGCAGGGCGGTGCGGAAGCCGACGCCCGCCCGCAGCACGCCGCGCAGGGTGAGCGCGTAGCCGAAGAAGAAGGCGAGCACGATCGCCAGGACCGTCGTCGGAAGGTTTCCCCACCCGAGCGCCGTGCCCACCACCATGCCGAGCACCTCGCCGATGGCGCAGCCGGTGAGGCAGTGCAGGGTGGCCGTGGCGGCCATGGCCCAGCCGGCCGCGGCCGGCCCCTGGCGGTGGTCGTGCGTGTGCGCCGGCGCGTGTGCGTGCTTGTCCGCGTGGGCGTGTGCCTCGTGCTCCATGAATTCCCCCAGGGTCGCGTCACGGCTCCTTCGTACAAAAGGAAACCGTATACCCCCCTGGGGTATTCCCGGGAGAGGCGCGGGACTAACCGTCGCGGAGCTTCTTCAGCCGTTCCACGTCCGCCGCGTGCCCTTCCTTCCCGCCGGGCGTCTCGATGATCAGCGGTACGCCCTCGGTGGCGGGATGGGTCATCAGGGCGCGGAACGGGTCCTCGCCTATGTGGCCGGAGCCGATGTTCTCGTGGCGGTCCTTGTGCGCGCCGACCACATCCTTGGAGTCGTTGGCGTGGATCAGCTTCAGCCGCCCCTCGCCGACGGTGTCGACCAGCAGATCGAGGGTCTGGTGCATGCCGCTCGGCCCGGTCAGATCGTGGCCCGCCGCGAAGATGTGGCAGGTGTCGAGGCAGACGCCCAGCTTGGGGTGCGCGTCCAAGGCCTCGAAGTAGGGCCCGAAGTCCCACGTGCGGGAGCAGAGGGAGGAACCCTGGCCGGCCGTGGACTCCAGCAGCAGGAACGGGTCGTCGTCGTGGGTCAGTTCGTCCAGCAGCGGCAGCAGCCGGTCGCGGACCTGCCGCAGCGCGACGGACCGCTCCCGGCCGCCGGTGGCGCTCCCGGTGTGCACGACCACCCCGAGGGCGCCGATCTCCCGTCCGCGCCGCAGCGAGTGCCGCAGCGACTCCACCGACTTCTCGACCGTCGCCTCGGTGTGCGAGCCGAAGTTGATCAGATACGGGGCATGCACGTACGCCGGGATCGACCCGGCGGCGCACGCGGCGCGGAAGTCCTCGTCCTGCTTGGGGTTCCCGGCGGGCGTCGCCCAGCCGCGCGGGTTGGCGACGAAGACCTGGACGGTCTCGGCCGCGAGCTCACGGGCGTAGGCCAGACCGACGGAGTTGAGGCCGCCGGCCACGGGGACATGGCCGCCGACGGGGTTGCGGAGCTGCTTGCTGGTCACACCCGTCAGGGTGTCACGCGCCGCCGGGCACCCCGCGGGCGGACCTGCGGCTCGACCCGTGGGGCGGCCGTGGGGTGCCCGGCGGCGTATCCGCTCAGCGGATCTGGATCGTTATCGTCGAGCCCTTGGGTGCCGTGTCGCCGCCGTCCACCGACTGCTTCTTGACCGTGTCGCCGAAGAGCCCGAGGAGCCCGCGATCCTCGTCGACCTCGAACCCGGCGTCCTCCAGCGCCTTCTTCGCGTCGTCCACGCTGTCGCCCACGACGTCCGGGACCTCGATCATCTCGGGGCCCTTGGAGAGAGTCAGTGTCACCGTGTCGCCCGTGGCGGCCTCACGGCCCGCGCGCGGCGTCTGCTGGGCGACCTGGCCCTTGTCGAACTCGGAGTTGACCCGCTCCGGGGCGATCTTCACCTTCAGGCCCGCGCCCTCCAGCTCCGCGGTGGCGTCCTCGACCGACGAGCCGGTCACGTCGGGCAGTTCCACCGGGCTGCCCTTGCTCACCACGATCGCGATCGCCGAGCCCGAGTGCCGCTCGGTGCCCGTGGCCGGATCCGTACCGATCACGAAGCCCTTCGTCACGTCCTGGCTGAACTCGCGCGTGACCATGCCCGCGACGAGCCCGTCGCCCTTGAGCACTTCCTTGGCCTTGAACAGGGCGAGGCCCTTGAGGTCCGGCACCTTCACCGTCTGGGGGCCGTCGGAGACGGTCAGCGTCACGGAGTCGTTGTCGCGGATGCGCTCGCCGACATTGGGGTCGGTACTGATGACCGTGCCCCGCTTCACGGTGTCGCTGTAGGCGTGCTTGACCTGTTTGACGTCGAGCCCGGCGCCCCGGAGCTGGGTCCTGGCCTGCGCTTCCGTCTTCGCCAGGACGGGCGGGACCTTGGTGAACTGGCCCGAGTTGATGTACCAGACACCGGCGCCGAGACCGAGCACCAGCACGATCGCGGCGATGGCCAGCAGCATCCCGCGCCGCGGCGGCCGCGTGCCCGCGGTCCGCTGCGGGACCGGCGCGGTGGTGAAGGGGCTGCTGTCGGTCGTGAACGGGCTGCTCTGTTCGAACCGGCTGGTCCGGCCGAAGGAGTCGTCGTCGTTCACGGGCAGCAGACGGGGGACGGACAGCGAGCGCGGGATCACGCTCGTACGGTCGTCGGCGTTGTCGTGGCCCACGGACAGGGCGCCCGGCGGGATCGCGTCGAGCTGGCCGGCGGTGAGGCCGGCGCGCGCTTCGAGGACCTGCCCGAGCAGGGTCACCGCGTCGGCCGGGCGGAGCTCGGGATTGCGGGCCGTGGCCGCGGTGACCAGTTCGTCGAGCGGGTACGCGAGGCCCGGCACGACGGCCGACGGGGGCGGTACGTCCTCGTGGAGGTGCTGGTAGAGCACCTGGGCGGGGGAGTCCGCGGCGTGCGGCTTCGCGCCGGTGAGCATTTCGTAGAGGACGACACCGCAGGCGTAGACGTCGACCCGGGTGTCGGCGGTGCCGTGCTCGATCTGCTCGGGGGCGAGGTACGACACGGTGCCGAGGACGGCGCCCGTCGTGCTCGTCACCGTGTCCACGGCGCGGACGAGCCCGAAGTCCGCGACCTTGACCCGGCCGTCATCCCCTATCAGGACGTTCTCCGGCTTCATGTCGCGGTGCACGAACCCGGCGCGGTGGGCCGCGCCGAGCGCGGCGAGCACCGGCTCCAGGATGTCGAGCGCGGCCCGCGGCTGCAGGGCGCCGCGCTCGCGCAGCACGTCGCGCAGGGTGCACCCGGCGATGTACTCCATGGCCAGATAGACGTACGACCCTTCCGCCCCCTGGTCGAAGACCTGCACCACGTTCGGGTGCGCCAGCCGGGCCACCGACTTGGCCTCGCGGATGAACCGCTCGACGAACGAGGCGTCGGCGGCCAGCGTCGGGTGCATCACCTTGAGCGCGAGCACGCGGTCGAGGCGGGTGTCCAAGGCCCTGTAGACCGTGGCCATCCCGCCGACCGCGATCCGTGCGTCGACGCGATAGCGGCCGTCGAGCACGTGTCCGACAAGCGGGTCCTGAAGGGTCGTATCCACGCAGGTGAGTCTACGAGCCACCACTGTCACGGCGCCCCGTTAGGGCGATTCAGGGGTCCGACTGCATCCGAGCTGTGACGCACAACGGGCGTACGAAGATATGTTCGTCGTACGGATGTCCGATCATGTGCCGTCTGTCACCACAAGGACGCAACGCGACAACCCGACCGCACACGCGGCCGGAAACCGACGGCTGGTGAAACCGACGGCTGGTGGAAACCGACGCCAGGCGGAAGCCGACGGCGGAGGGAAGCCGACGCGGGGCGGGCCGGGGCTCAGAACGCCGGGCGCTCCGGGTCCAGCACCGCCATGCCCTCCACGGGAGAGGACGCCGCCGCGAAGTGCCGCCGCGGGATGCGCCCCGCCCGCCGCGCCAGACGACCCGCCTCCACCGCGTGCCGCATGGCCTCCGCCATCAGCACGGGCTCCTGCGCCCGTGTCACCGCCGAGGCCAGCATCACCCCCGCGCACCCCAGCTCCATCGCGAGCGCGGCGTCCGACGCCGTGCCCGCTCCCGCGTCCAGGATCACCGGCACGCGCGCGTTCTCGACGATCAGCTCGAAGTTGTGCGGGTTGCGGATCCCGAGCCCGGACCCGATGGGCGAGCCGAGCGGCATGATCGCCGCACAGCCGACGTCCTCCAGCTTCCGTGCCAGCACCGGGTCGTCGTTCGTGTACGGCAGCACGGTGAAGCCGTCGTCGACCAGCGTCTCCGCCGCGTCGAGCAGCTCGATCGGATCGGGCAGCAGGGTGCGCTCGTCGGCGATGACCTCCAGCTTGACCAGATCGGTGCCCAGCGCCTCGCGCGCCAGACGGGCCGTCAGCACGGCCTCGCCCGCGGTGTAGCAGCCGGCCGTGTTCGGCAGGACGCGGATGTTCAGCCGGGCCAGCACCGACAGGACCGAGCCGTGCACGGACGCGTCCACGCGCCGCATCGCGACCGTCGTCAGCTCCGTGCCGGACGCCACCAGGGAGCGCTCCAGCACGTCGAGGCTGGGCGCGCCGCCCGTCCCCATGATCAGCCGGGACGCGTAGACCGTACCGCCGAGGACGAAGGGGTCGTCTGCCATGGGTCAGCCTCCTTGGACGGCGGTGAGGACTTCGACGCGGTCGCCCTCGGCGAGCGCGGTGGACGGCCACTGCGCGCGCGGGACGACGGTCTCGTTCAGGGCGGCGGCCACCCCGGACGACGACACGGTGAGGGTCGCGACGAGCGCGTCGAGAGCGGTCCCGGCGTCGATCAGCCGCCGCTCCCCATTGACGACGATGTTCATACCGGCAGCTCCGTGAGGGCCGAGGCGCCGAAGCGCAGGGGGGTGAAGGGGCGGGCTTCGGCGGGGAGTTCGCCGGTGGTCAGCACGTGGGCCATCACGTCGCCGGTCACGGGCGTCAGGAGCACACCGTTGCGGTGGTGCCCGGTGGCCAGCAGCAGCCCGTCCAGGGCGCTCGGGCCGAGCAGCGGGGCGTTGTCGGGCGAGCCGGGGCGCAGCCCCGCGCGGGTCTCGGTGAGCGGCAGCTCGGTGATCCCGGGGACCAGCTCGTGGGCGTCGCGCAGCAGCTCGTACACGCCGCCCGCCGTCACGGTGGTGTCCCAGCCCAGCTCCTCGCTGGTCGCGCCCACCACGAGTTCGCCGTTCTCGCGCGGCACCAGGTAGACGTGGCTGCCGCGCACCACGGCCCGCACGGTCCGGTTCAGGAAGGGCGCGTACCGTCGCGGCACGGTCAGCCGCAGCACCTGCCCCTTGACCGGGCGCACCGGCGGCACGGCGTCCTCGGGGACGCCCGCCAGGCGCCCGCTGAGGCTGCCCCCGGCCAGCACCACCCGGTCGGCGGCGAGTTCGGTGCCGTCCGTGGTGACGACACCGGTCGCCCGCTCCCGTACGACGCTCAGACGCTCCGCCCAGGTCCGGTGCACGGTCACCCCGGCCCGCTCGCACGCGGTGACCAGGGCGGCGGCGAGGCGCCGCGGGTCGATCTGGTGGTCGCCGTCCACCCGCAGACCCCCGCGCACGCCGGGCGCGAGCATCGGTTCCAGACGGCGGCACTCACGGCCGCTCAGCCACTCCGACTCCAGCCCCGAGCGGACCTGGAGCGCGTGCAGTTCCCGCAGATGGGCGCGGTCGTCGGCGTCCAGCGCGACGGCCAGCGTGCCGCTCCGGCGATATCCGAGGTCCTGTCCGGCCGCCTCGGTGAGCTCGGCGGCGAAGTCCGGATAGCGGCGCGCGGAGGCGAGGTTGAGGCCCAGCAGGGTCTCCTCGCCGAAGTGCAGCTCGGTGACGGCGGCCAGCATCCCGGCCGCGACCTGTGCGGCGCCACCGCCCGGCTCGGGGTCCACGAGCGCGGTCGTGAACCCGCGCTGCGCGGCCCGCCAGGCCGTCACCAGACCGATGATCCCGCCCCCGACGACGAGGACGTCCGACGAACGTGCAGACGGCATGGGCGTCCAGCCCCTCCCTTCGCCGGCATGACCCGGATCAGGTTCGTACGGTCGGAGGCCGCCCAGCCTCCCTCTCAGCCCGGTACGTCCGGGCTCCCGCGAGTGCTTTACGTTGGCCACCCTAGCCCGCCTCCGTCCGTCTCAGTAAGGGAGCCTCCGCCCATGGCGCGACCGCTCGACGGCCTCGTGCTCGCCCCCGTCGCCGACCAGGCCCCGGGCCAGGTGGGCACCCGCACCCGGTTCACCTATCACGAGGAGGACGGCGTGGTCTGGGCCGACTACGCCGGCGGCGACGTCGTCCGCGGACATCTCGTCGGCACCCGCGAGGGTGACCGCCTCGACTTCCGGTACGTGCAGCTCAAGCGGGACGGGACCACCGCGTCGGGCCACTGCGTGTCCCTCGTCGTGGAACTGCCCGACGGCCGGGTGCGGTTGGAGGAGACCTGGACGTGGGAGTCGCAGCCGGGCGCCGGGACGAGCGTGGTGGAGGAACCGCGCGCGACCGGCCGTGTGCAACAGGTCACCGAGCACGTCCGCTGACTGACGAATCGTCACGTGTCTATGGTGATCAGGTGAGCGATCAGACGCAGGCACAGTCCCCGTCGCACAGGCGCACGGCACGACGGGTCGTCGTGGTGGGCGCGGGCATGGCCGGGGTGCAGACCGCGGTCGCCCTGCGCGAACAGGGCTTCACGGGCACCGTCACGCTGATCGGCGCGGAGCCGCATCAGCCCTACGACCGGCCGCCGCTGTCCAAGGCCGTCCTGCTCGGCAAGTCCGAGGGCTCCGCCTTCGACATCGACTTCGAGGCCCTGGACATCGACCTCCGGCTGGGCAGCGAGGCGCACGGCGTGCGCCCCGGGGACCACGAACTGGACACGGACGCGGGATCCGTCCCGTACGACGTCCTGGTCGTCGCCACCGGCGCCGAACCGATCCGGCTCCCCGGCGCCGAAGACGTGCCCGGCGTGCATCTGCTGCGCACCCTGGACGACGCCGACCGGCTGCGTCCCGTACTCACCCGGCAGCACGACATCGTGGTGGTCGGAGCGGGCTGGATCGGCGCCGAGTTCGCCACGGCGGCGCGCGAGGCGGGCTGCGCGGTCACCGTCGTCGAAGCCGCCGACCGGCCGCTCGCCGGGGCGCTGCCGCCCGAGGTGGCCGCCCCGATGGCCGCCTGGTACGCGGACAGCGGGGCCTCGCTGCGCACCGGCGCGCGCGTGGAGCGCGTCGAACCCGGCGCGGTGATCCTGGACGACGGCTCCCGGGTGCCCGCGGACGCCGTCGTGGTCGGGATCGGCGCGCGGCCCGCCACCGCCTGGATCGCCGGCTCCGGCATCGAGCTCGGCGCCCACCGCGAGATCGTCGCCGACGACCATCTGCGCACCTCCCTGCCGGACGTCTACGCGGTCGGCGACTGCGCCTCCTTCCCGTCCGGCCGCTACGAGGAACGCCTCCTCGTCCATCACTGGGACAACGCCCTCCAGGGCCCGCGCACGGTCGCCCTGAACATCGTCGGAGAGACGCCCGCGGCCTACGACCCCGTGCCGTACTTCTGGTCCGAGCAGTTCGGCCGTTTCGTGCAGTACGTCGGCCACCACGCGCCCGCCGACACCCTGGTGTGGCGCGGCGACCCCTCGGGCGCCTCCTGGTCGGTGTGCTGGCTCCGCGAGACGCGGCTCGTCGCCCTCCTGGCGGTGGGCCGCCCGAGGGATCTCGCCCAGGGCCGCAGGCTGATCGAGGCGGGCGTCACGATGGATCCGGTGCTGCTCGCGAACCCGTCGAGGCCGCTGAAGGGCGCCACGGCCTGATCCCGTCACCCCGGGTCGGACGCCCTCGGCTTCCGGCTGTCGGTCCGGGATGGCAGGCTTGTCCCGTGACCGAGATTGACGCAAAGATCGATGCTCTCGTCCCCGCCTGGCTCACCCTCCCCGACATCGCCGAACAGTTCGGCGTCGAGGTGACGCGCGTCCGGCAGCTGGTCAAGGACGGCCAGCTCATCGCCGTACGCCGTGGTGAGAACCGCGCGCTGCACGTCCCCGCCGACTTCATCGACGCGGACGAACAGAAGGTCGTCAAGGGCCTGGCCGGCACCCTGACGCTCCTGAGGGACGACGGCTTCTCCGACGAAGAGGCCCTGGAGTGGCTCTTCACCCCCGACCCGAGCCTGCCCGGTACCCCCGCGCAGGCTCTGAGCGAGAATCGCGGCACGGAGGTGAAGCGCCGCGCCCAGGCGCTCGCCGTCTGACCTGAACGCGACCGTCCGGCACGGGGAGCGCGGCGGCGGGACCATCCCGGCCGCCGCACTCCCCGCGCACCGACAAACGGGGGACCCACGCATGCCCGAGAACGCCGCCACGACCGCACGGGGCCGCCTGGCCGACGCCCGTGTCTATCTGTGCACCGACGCCCGCAGGCGTCAGGGTGACCTCGCCGAGTTCCTCGACGCGGTCCTGGCGGGCGGCGTCGACATCGTGCAGCTCCGCGACAAGGGCATGGAGGCGGGGGAGGAGCTGGAGCACCTGAAGGTCTTCGCGGACGCCTGCGCCCGACACGGCAGGCTTCTCGCGGTCAACGACCGGGCGGACGTGGCGCACGCGGCCCGCGCCGACGTCCTGCACCTGGGCCAGGGCGACCTCCCGGTTCCCGCGGCCCGCGCGATCCTCGGCGACGAGGTGATCGTCGGCCGTTCCACGCACTCCGAGGCCGAAGCCGCTGCCGCCGCCGTCCAGGAGGGTGTGGACTACTTCTGCACCGGCCCCTGCTGGCCCACCCCCACCAAGCCCGGCCGCCACGCACCCGGCCTCGGCCTGGTCCGCGGCACGGCGGCCCTCGGCACCGACCGTCCCTGGTTCGCGATCGGCGGCATCGACCTCGGCCGGCTCGACGAGGTGCTCGAAGCCGGCGCCCGCCGTGTCGTCGTCGTGAGGGCGATCACCGAGGCGGACGACCCGGGCGCGGCGGCGGCCGAGTTCGCGAAGCGGCTGCGGGAGGTCTGAGGCCCGGCCGCCACGGAGGTTTTCCGGCGGGCCGCCGTCCGAGGGCCCGGCGGGGCCGCTGTCCGAGGGGTGGACAAGAAATCGACAGATCGGACAAAAGTCAGCGGTTCGGTTGGGTGACCGACGCCCTCTGGCTAACCTGCGGGTATGGCCCTCGGATCTGCTTCCACCAGGACTGATCGCGCTCGCACCGTGCGCGACATGCTCGCGACCGGCAAACAGACCTTTTCCTTCGAGTTCTCGGCGCCGAAGACCCCCAAGGGCGAGCGGAACCTGTGGAACGCCCTGCGCCGGGTCGAGGCCGTGGCCCCGGACTTCGTCTCCGTGACCTACGGAGCCGGCGGCTCCACGCGGGCCGGCACGGTCAAGGAGACCGAGCAGATCGTCCTCGACACGACCCTCACCCCGGTCGCGCACCTCACCGCGGTCAATCACTCGATCGCGGAGCTGCGCAACATCATCGGGCAGTACGCGGACGCGGGCATCCGCAACATGCTCGCCGTGCGCGGCGACCCGCCCGGGGACCCCATGGGCGAGTGGGTCCCCCACCCCCAGGGTCTGGCCTACGCGGCCGAACTGGTGCGCCTCATCAAGGAATCCGGAGACTTCTGCGTCGGGGTGGCGGCCTTCCCGGAGATGCACCCCCGGTCCACGGAGTGGGATCTGGACGTCTCCCACTTCGTCGACAAGTGCCGCGCCGGCGCCGACTACGCGATCACCCAGATGTTCTTCCAGCCGGAGTCCTACCTCCGCCTGCGCGACCGCGTCGACGCGGCGGGCTGCGCGACGCCGGTCATCCCTGAAGTCATGCCCGTGACAAGTGTGAAGATGTTGGAACGGCTGCCCAAACTCTCCAATGCTTCGTTCCCGGACGTCCTGAAAGAGCGGATCCTCACAGTCAAAGACGATCCGGCGGCTGTACGCTCCATTGGGATCGAGTTCGCGACGGAGTTCTGTGCGAGGCTGCTGACCGAGGGTGTCCCCGGGCTGCACTTCATCACGCTCAACAACTCCACCGCGACGCTGGAAATCTACGAGAATCTGGGCCTGCATCACCCGCAGCAGGCCTAGACCGGTCGCACCCGCGTACGACACACTGCGTAGCGGCCACTGGGAGAGGGGGCGTACATGGGCTTGACGGTCCTCTATCTGGCATTCGGCATTGTCGCGCTGTGGCTGCTCGGCGAGGTGCTGCTGCAGTACAAGGCGCGACTTCGCTTCCGTCTGCTCGCCTTCGTCGGCTTCCTCGGTGTGGTCCTCGGCGTCCTGATGCACTCGGTCGTCGTCATCGGCCTGGGCGCGGCCGCCTTCACGGTCGGCCAGACGTATGTGACGCTGTCGTTCCGCCAGGGCTTCGCCCAGGGCTGGGCCATCAAGGGCCCCGGTGTGGAGGACAAGCCCGGCAAGCTGAGCAAGCGCCGCCGCGGTGAGCCGGAGGACGCCGACGAGGCGGAGGAGAACGCCGACATCGACGAGGTCGAGGTGGCCGCCTACCGGCGCGAGGACCAGTACGCCGACGAGGACGACGTCTTCACGCCCGCCCCGTCCGACCGGTTCGCGCCCCCGGAGCCGGCCGAGCCCGCGGCCGCCGAGACGACCTCGGTGTACGAGCCGCAGCCGCTGCCCGAGGACACCGGCTCCTACGGGGTCTACGACTCCGGCGCGTACGCCGCCGCCACCGACCAGTCCTACGCGGGCGCGTCCCCGTCCCAGGACCAGCAGGCCTACTCGACCGGTCAGAACCAGCAGGCCTACGCCACGGGCGAGAACCAGCAGGCCTACGCGACGGGCCAGAACCAGCAGGCCTACGCGTACGACGGCTACACGGGCTACGACCAGCAGCAGTACGGCTACGGCCAGCAGCAGTACGCCGGCTACACGGACCCGTACACCGGCCAGCAGACCTACCAGAACGGCTCGTACGACCAGAGCGCCTACAACGGCGGCGACCAGGGTTACGCACAGCAGCAGCAGCAGAACTACGGCCAGGACCAGTACGCCACCGGCACGTACGGCGGCGAGACCCCGGCCGGCGGCGTCTGGGTGCCGCAGCAGCGCACCGACGAGTACGGCGGCGAACTCCCGCCCGAGCAGCAGCAGTACCCCTACCAGGGCAACGGCAATGGCAACGGCAACGCCGGGTACGACGAGCAGTACCGCTACTGACCGACGGGACAGCGGCTGAGGGGCTTCCCACGCCGCCGACTGCCGCCCGCCGCCGGACCGTTCACTGCGAGCCCTGGAACTCCGGCCCTTCCACGATCAGCCCGGTCACCAGAGCGCCCGACATGCCGGCGTGCGGCAGACCGCCGCCGGGATGCGCCCAGCCCCCGGCCGCGAAGAGTCCCCGGACCCGCGTCGTGTTCGACGGATGCAGCAGCCGGCCGTCCGCCGCCGCGAGCGCCGGCGCCGGAACCGCGCCGCCCTCCACACCGGTCGCCTCCGCGATGTCGGCCGGGGTGCGGACCTCGTGCCACAGGAGCCGGTCGCGCAGACCCGGCAGGGCCCGCTCGGCGGCGTCGAGAACCCGCTCCACGTCCTCCTGCGACACCTGGGCGCCGGACGGGACCGTGACGGTCAGCGTGACCGCCTCGTGCTCCGCGTCCGGGACGAGCGCCGGATCGTCCGGACGGGTCACCACGACGGTCGGCGCGGCGGGCACCCCCGGGCGATCCCCGAAGAGCCGGGCCAGCTCGCCGTCGCGGTCGGCCGAGTGGACCACCGTGCGGTGCGCCGTCCCGGCGGGCCGTCCGCCGCGCAGCGCGAGCAGCAGCGTCAGCCGGCTGGACGCGGCGGGCCACGGCGACACCTCGTCACCGCCCCGGAGCGCGGGCCCGGCGACGAGGTCGTCCAGGGCGTCCGGCGCCACGCCCGCGACCACGAAATCCGCCTGCTCGAAGAGTTCCCCGGACCCGGACGACTCCGGGCCGCCCTCGGCACCAAGAGCCGCCGAGCGGTCCTTGGACGGCTCCACTCCGACGACTCGGCCGTCCTTCTCGACGATCCGTCCGACGGGGGTGCCGAAGCGGAACTCGACCCTGCGCTCCAGACACCGCTCGTACACCGCGCGCGCCAGCTCGCGGATGCCGCCGCGCACGTACCAGGTGCCGAAGGCGTGGTCCATGTACGGCAGCACGGCGGCGCTCGCCGGGGTCGCGCGCGGGTCGAGCCCGTACGCCAGGGCGTGGCTCTCCAGGAGGGCCGTGAGGCGGGTGTCGCGCAGCTCCCAGGCGGCGACCTCCGCGAGGGTCGTGGCCCTGCGGGTGCGCAGCAGCTTCTTGTGCGGCACCGAGGGGTACGGTTCGCGTTCGGCCAGCACCGTCCAGTTGGGCCACAGCGGCTCCTCCAGGAGCGGCCGGCGTGAGCGGTCCCACGCCTCCCGGGCCCGCCCCAGGAAGTCCCCCCACCGGGTGCCCGCGCCGTCGCCGAGCGCTTCGTCCAGCGCGGCGAGCACACCCGCGCGCGAGGCGTTCGGCAGCGTCACCCGGGTGCCGTCGGCGAACACGTGGCCGGCCGACGGATCGACCTGCACCAGGTCGACGCACTCCTCCAGGGGCCGTTTCCCGGTCTTGACGAACAGGTCGCGGTAGACCGCGGGCAGCGGAAGCAGCGCCGGGCCCGTGTCGAAGGCGAAGCCGTCGCGCTCGAAGCGGCGCACCGCACCGCCGTACGTCTCCGTCCGCTCGTACACCACCACCCGGTGGCCCGCGACGGCCAGCCGGGCGGCGGCCGCCATCGCGCCCATCCCGGCGCCGATCACCGCAATCCGTCCCATGGCGGCGACTTTATCCGTCCCCGCCGACAGTCCCGTCAGTCGCGGTCCGCCCATGGCACACCGTCCGGCGGCCGCCCCACCGCCTCGGCCGTCCGCCGCTCCGCCCGGCGCAGCGCCCGGCGGCGCAGGAACCGTCTGATGCGCGAGACGAGGAAGCAGAGCACCGCGAGCCCGGTGAAGAGCAGGACACCGGCGACGACCGCCGCAGCCCAGGGATGGAAGACCGCCAGCGTGACGACGCCCGCGACCCCGAGATCCTCGGCGATGCTCACCACGAAGTTGCTGAAGGGTTCCGGCGAGGTGTTGATCGCCATCCGCGTCCCGGCCTTGACCGTGTGGCTCGCCAGCGCCGTCGAACCGCCGAGCACCGCCGCCGTCAGATCCGAGACCGAGCCGCTCTGTCCGGCGAGCAGCGCCCCGACCCAGGCACCCGCCGCCGGCCGGATCACGGTGTGCACGGAGTCCCACACCGAGTCGACGTACGGGATCTTGTCGGCGACCGCCTCGCAGAGGAAGAGGACGCCGACTGTGACCAGGATCTCAGGGCGTTGCAGGGACTCCGGGACCTCGTCGCTCAGTCCGGTGGCGCCGAACACGCCGAGGAGCAGCACCACCGCGTACGCGTTGATGCCGCTGGCCCAGCCGCTGGTGAAGACCAGGGGGAGTACCGACACGGAGGGGATCGTAACCAGTCGGCGGCCGGGGCGTCCTGGGTCTGAGCACGTATGCCTGAGTATCCGTACCTACAGGGTGAGATGAGTAGGCGCACGGATGGGTCCGACCTGCGCGGACGAGAGAGTGGAGACACGGAAAGGGGCGCGGCTCCGGCACCGCCGACACGGGGCGGCGGAACGGAACTCGCGCCCTTGGCCGCTCCTTCCGCCGATCCGTTCGGCGGGAGCGAGACAGGGGGGAACCCGGGGGACGACCGGACGGGGGCCCGACGGGGGGTACGGGGGAGTACGAGGAGGCGGGGGGGGGGGGGGGGCCGCCGCGCGGCGGGCGCGCGCCGCCGCGCCCGCGCCGACCCGGCGGGCCCCCCCCCCCCCGCCCCCCCCCGCGC
>NZ_JBHYXD010000005.1:162716-176639 GCF_042751995.1 Streptomyces sp. NPDC059371
CCACCCGGGGTTCACCCCGCTGGGGGCCCCGTGGGGGGTTTGGGGTGTTTACGTGGTGGCGCCTTTCCTGCCGCCCGGGGGGGGACGCGGCCGACCGTACCGGCGCTCTCGTACGTCAGGGCGCCCGACCCTGCGGCCACGGGGCCGGCCACCGGTCTTCCGGCGCCGGTCCCGTCGCCCCGGCTCAGCGGTGGCCGCTCACGCGTCCCTGGAGGAGCCGGGACAGTGCCGCGTGGACGTCGTCCAGGGAGCGCTCCGGCTGGAAGGCCTGCCAGTCCAGGGCGGCCACCAGGACCATCCCGACCAGCGCCGCCGCCGTCAGCGGGATGTCGATCTCGTCGCTGAGCTCCCCGCCCGCCACCCCGTCGCGCAGGACGCCCTCGACGACCGCCACCGCCTGCTGCCGCACCACCATCAGGGTGGACTGCCAGGCGCGGTTGGTGCGCCAGAGCTCCGCCACGTAGAGCTGGGTGAACGCCGGATAGCGGTTGATGAAGACGAGCCCGGCCCGGATCATCGCGTCCAGCGCGTCGACCTTGCTGCCGCCGTCCCGGTCGGTCTTCTCCGCCGCGTCCCGCAGCGACGCGGTGAGAAGCCCGACGCCATGGCGCAGCAGCTCTTCGAAGAGGACCGACTTGCTCGCGAAGTTGTAGTAGACCGTGCCCTTCGCGACTCCGGCCCGCTCGGCGATCTCGTCCACCGTGGTGGCGGAGAAGCCCTGTTCGGCGATCAGGGTGACGGCCGCCTCGTAGAGTTTCTGCCGGGTCGCCTCGCGGCGGCTTCCGCCGCCCGCCGTGGTGCTGCTGCTTTCCATGGCTCCGATTGTCACAGGAGCACCCGCGCGCGTGGTCACAGGCTCAGCTCCGGGTGCAGCCGGTCGAGGGTCCACACCTGCTTGCGGCGCGCCGTCAGGGCGGTGAGCGCGAGCGCGCCCACGGTGAAGGCGGTCAGCACGGCGCACGCGGTCCGTACGGGCTCCAGGCCGCCGCCGGTGATGAGCCTGCGGAGCGCCTCGACGACGTAACTCATCGGCATGAAGGGGTGGATCGCGTTGAAGAAGGCCGGACTGGTCTGGACGGGGTACGTGCCGCCCGCCGAGGTGAGCTGGAGCATCAGGAAGGCCAGGACGAGGATCCGGCCGGCGGCTCCGAAGCGGGCGTTCAGCCACTGCACGATCGCCGCGAAGCAGGCCGTGACCAGGAACAGGAAGCCGACCGTTCCCGCCGCCCGCGCCATCTGGAGGCCGATCGCCCAGTGCAGCACCGCCATCAGGGCGGCCGTCTGCAGGATGCCGACGACGGCGACCGGCAGCCAGCCCGCCAGCGCGATGCGCCACGCCGAGGCGCCCGCCGCGAGCGCGCGCCGGTTCAGCGGCTGGATCAGCATGTACGCCACCATCGCGCCGACCCACAGCGACAGCGGGATGAAGTAGGGGGCGAAGCCGGTGCCGTAGTTGGGCGCCTTGTGTAGATCCCGGGAGGCCATGCGCACCGGGTCGGCCATGACCTCGGTGCGCAGGTCGCGGTCGGGCTTGTCGTAGTCGGGGATCCGCTCGGCGCCGTCGTGCAGACCGCCCGCCAGCTTCCCGGAGCCGCCGACGAGCTTGTACAGGCCGCCGTCGAGATCGCCCGCGCCGGTCTTCAGCCGGCCGACGCCCTTGTCGAGGGTCGCCGCGCCGGTCTTCGCGGTGCCGAGACCGGAGTGCAGCCGCTTCGCGCCCCGGGCGACCGCGGTGGCGCCCTCGTTCAGCTTGTCGATCCTGGAGACGGCGTCGTCGAGGTCCTCGGAGAGATGCGGCGCACGGCCGGCGAGGGCGCGGGCCTGCTTCTCCAGGGTGGCCAGGTTCTTGTCCAGCTCGACGAGGTCGCCGTCCTGGTCGCCGATCAGCGTGTTGACGTCCTCGGTGACCGCGACGACGTCCGCGGCGGCCTCCGTGGCCTTCGTCAGCTCGGGACACGCCGGGTCGGGGACCGGCAGGGCCTCGCACCGCGCGCGGTGGACGGTGTTCAGCGCCTCGGAGGCGGTGCGCGCGCCCTTGGCCGCGGCCGGGGCCGTCTTCACCAGGGTGCCGAGGTTGTGCCGGATTCCCGCGGCGGAGTCGGCGACCAGCTCGGCCGTGTCGCCGATCGACTTCTCGTTGTCCTTGAGGAAGGGGCCCACTTTGTCGGCGACCCCGTCGACCTTGCCGGCCAGCGCCCGGGTGCCGTCCGCGACCTGCCGCGAACCGTCCTCCAGGTCGCCCGCGCCCGTGGTGAGTTTCCTGAGGCCCCCGGAGAGCTTCCCGCTGCCCTTCTTGGCCTCCTTCAGACCGTCCGCGAGATCCTTGGAGCCCTTCTTCGCCCTGCCGATGCCGCTGTTGAGCCGGTCGGCGCCGTCGGCCGCCTGGACGGTCTTCCCGTGGATGTCCGAGAACGAGATGAAGATCTTGTCGAGGAACGAACGCGAGGCCTTCGTGGAGGCGGCCGTCCGGACCTCGCTGAACACCGTGCGGGAGATCTGCCCGACGATGTAGTTGTTCGCGTCGTTGGTCCGCACCTGGAGCGCGCTCGTCTCGGGCGAGGTCCCGGAACTCGACGCGATCCTCCGGCTGAAGTCGCCCGGCATGGTCAGCGACAGGTAGTACGTTCCGTCCTCCACGCCCCGGCGGGCCTCGGCCGGGCTCACCTCGTGCCACTCGAAGGTGTCGCTGTCGCGCAGTCCCTCGGTGATGGTGTCCCCGACGGCGACCTTGCGGCCGTCGGCCGTCGCCCCCTCGTCGGCGTTCACCAGGGCCACGGGAATGCGGTCGAGACGGCCGTACGGGTCCCAGAACGACCACAGGTACAGGGCGCCGTACAGCAGGGGCAGCAGCAGGAGCGCGACGAGGGCGGCACGCGGGAGCTTGCCGCGGCCGAAGCGGCGGAGTTCGAGAAGGGCCAGTTCAGGCGATCGCATCGGCCGTCTCCTTGTCGCGGTTCGGGCTGCCGCTGTCGCTGTCGCTGTCGCCGGCGGAGGCCGTGTGCGTGTCCGTGTCCGTGTCGGTGTCTGTGCCGGAGGCGGTCTCGGAGGCGGCGTCCGTGGGGGTGGTGGTGGCGGTGTCGGCGCCCGGGTTCTCCTCGGCGGCGGCGGCGGTGGTCGTCGTGGCGGCCGGTGCGGTGGACACGACGACGGCACCCTCGGGAGCCTCGCTGCACACCGCGACGACCGTCGTGCCGGACTCGGCGAGAGACGTCAACAGGGCCCAGGCCTCGGACCGTTCGGCGTCCGAGAGCTTGAGGTCGGTGTCGTCGACGCCGAGCAGCCGGGGGCGGCCGATCAGGGCCAGCGCGAGCGACAGCCGCAGGGTTTCGAGCCGTTCCAGATCGCGTACGGCGGTCCTCGTGCCCTTGGGCAGTGTGTCCGGGTCGAGCCCGGCGGCGGCCAGCGCGGCACCGATCCGCGCCCCGGTCTCACTCACCCGCTCGCCGCGCGGCCGCAGCAGCGCGCGCAGCGAACCCCCGAACCGCCGCTGCAGCAGGGCCCGTTCCCGCAGGTGCTCCCCGACGGTCAGCGCGGGGTCGAGGTCCGTGACACCGGGCACGTGCGCGAGCGCGCTGGTCCGGCGCACCGCGGCCATCTGCTTGGGCAGCTTCGACGAACCCACGGCCGCCGTCCCCTCGGTGGCCTTCATCCGGCCCGTGAGGGCGAGCAGCAGGCAGGTGCGGCCGGATCCCGACGGCCCCTCGATCGCGACGAGCGATCCGGGACCGGCATCGAGACGGACCCCGCGGAAAACCCATCCGCGGGGTCCTTCGAGTCCGAAGTCCTCGGCCGTGACACGCAGTCCGTACGGACCGTCCACAGCTCCCCCATTCTTTGGAACACACTCGAACCACTTTTGAACTGACTGGTCAGTGCAAAAACTAACCCGAACTGTCGATCGAAGCAAAATCGCAGGTCAGAACGGATTGTCAGTGGCATACCGCACGATGGGCACATACGGCCACAGTGCCGTCACACGACGACAGGAGGTTCGTCATGGCCAGCTCCTCCGCAGCCGCCGCCCGTCGGCGCCGCGCCACCGGCCCTGCCCCCTCACTGACCGGACCGGCGGGGGACGTCCACCCCGTGCTCCGCCGGGCCACGGCCCCGCCCGCCGCCCTCGACCTGCTCTCCCAGGCCCGCGCCGGACTTGACGAGGCGACGGCCCTGGAGACGTCCAACGAGCGCTACGCGACGGCCCACTTGGCCGCGCTGCGCACCGCCGCCGCCGTGCTCGCCGCCCGGGTCCGCCCGGAGCCCGCGTCCCGGCGCAGAGCCCGGATCCGAAGCGCCTGGGAAGTCCTCCCGGAGATCGCTCCCGAACTGACCGAGTGGAGCGCGCTGTTCGCCTCCGGGGCCACCCGTCGCGCCCGCGCGGAGGCCGGCATCCAGGGGGCGGCCAGCACCCGCGACGCCGACGACCTGATACGCGACGTCCACATGTTCCTGCGCCTGGTCGAGCGGATGCTGTCGCTGCAGCCCGTGCTGCCCCAGCCCCGCCAGGACGGAGACCAGCACCCGGACCGGGACCGGCTGGACGGGCCGGGCAGGGTGGACAGGGAGGTGCCGGACGCGGGTTGACCGGCGGGGACTTCGGGCGGACCGGTGGGGACTTCGCGCGGGCCGGTGGGCACTTCGGGCGGACCGCGGGGCGATCCTTCGTGCGCTCCTCCGCACACTCCTCGCGTGATCCGGCGCGCGTGAGACGGAGGACCGGCCACGGTGGCGGAGGCAATAGGGTGGAGACGCCTGCTGCCTCCCCGCCGGGAGGCCCGAACTTCGCTCCGCCGTTCATGAGGCGGTGCCGCGCCGAGGAGTCAACTGCCGTGTCGGACCCGATGCGCCCCCGCGCTTCTCTCCGTACCGCCGTCGTCTGGGAGGTCCTCAAGGACGCTCTGGACCGTCAGGTCAAGGCCGCCGGGCGGGAGTCGCTCGACGTACTCGACACGGGCGGCGGCAGCGGCAACTTCGCCGTGCCCGTGGCCCGCCTCGGTCACCGGGTCACCGTCGTTGACCCCAGTCCGAACGCGCTGTTCGCGCTGGAGCGCCGTGCCGCCGAGGCCGGTGTCGCCGACCGCGTGCAGGGCGTCCAGGGCGATGCCCACGGCCTCTTCGACGTGGTCGAGCGCGGCCGCTACGACGCCGTGCTGTGCCACGGCGTCCTGGAGTACGTGGACGACCCGGCCGAGGGCGTCCGCAACGTCGTGGACGCGCTGCGCCCCGAGGGCGTGCTCAGTCTCCTCGCCGCGGGCCTGGGCGGTGCCGTCCTGGCCCGCGCCCTCGCCGGGCACTTCAAGGAGGCCCGGCACGCGCTCGACGACCCGGACGGACGCTGGGGCGAGAGCGATCCCGTTCCGCACCGGTTCACCGCCGAACAGCTCACCTCCCTGGTCGCGGGCGCGGGTCTGCACGTCGCCGCCGTGCACGGTGTCCGGGTCTTCGCGGACCTGGTGCCGGGGGTCCTGGTGGACACCGAGCCGGGAGCCCTGGAGGCTCTGCTCAAGCTGGAGGCGGCGGCGGCCGAGCTCACCGCGTTCCACTCCGTGGCCACACAGCTCCATGTGCTGGGTGAGGCCCGAGGGACCACGGAGGGCTGAGGGACCCCCGTGGTGCGCCGCTGATCAGGGGCTTGGCGGCACATGGAGTACGCCACAGACCACCCGATCGAGTGCGCGGCGCCGTATGATCGGGGGAGACCGTCCGGCATGACGGACCGTTCGCTGGGGAATGCACGCCTCAGCGCATCGGGGCGCCATGAAGGGTTCCGGTCGGCGAATTGGCGTAGAGGGCGGGTTTCACGGGGCCGATTCCCTGCCTATCCTGAAGGGGACCCCCGGTCGCCCCGGCGACTGCACGATGAGGAGGACTCCGTGCCGCTCTCGGAGCACGAGCAGCGAATGCTCGAGCAGATGGAGCGAGCGCTGTACGCCGAAGATCCCAAGTTCGCGACAGCGCTTGAGGGAAGCGGGCTGCGTACGTACACCCGGCGACGGGTCTACCAGGCGGTCGCGGGCTTCCTGGTGGGTATCGCGCTCCTCATGGCTGGAATGGTCGCGGTTCAGATCTGGCTGAGCGTGGTGGGCTTCCTCGTCATGCTGGGCTGTGCGGTGCTCGCCGTCACCGGTTGGCGCAAAGCCCCCAAGCCGGGTGAGCAGCCGACCGTTCCCGGCTCGTCCGCCGCTCGTCGGCAGGGGCGACAACGCCGTTCCATGATGGACCGGATCGAACAGCGCTGGCAGCGTCGTCGCGACGAGCAGGGCGGCCACTGAGCCTTCGGCACCGTCGCAGCGGACATTACGCGTGAGGGGGGGGGGGGGGGGGGGGGCGGGGGGGGGGGGGCGGCGCCGCGCGCGGGGGCCCGCGCGCGCGGCGCCCCCCCCCCCTCACGCGTGCGGCATGCGCCCCGGCAGACCACCCCGGCGTTCCGTCTGCCCGGTGACCGGCAACCACGTTCCAAGGCACCCGGCACCGGTGGCTGTGCCCACCCGTCCCGCCCCGCGGTACGCCTGCCCACAGCCGGGCCGGCACCGGTTGCTGCGGGCTGACCTGGCCGCGGTACGCCTGGGCACAGTCGGGCCGGCACCGGTGGCTGTGCCCACCTGTCCCGCCCCGCGGGGCGCCTGGGCACAGTCGGGCCGGCACCGGTGGCTGTGCCCACCTGTCCCGCCCCGCGGTACGCCTGGGCACAGTCGGGCCGGCATCGATGGCTGTGCCCGCCCGTCCCGCCCCGCTGGGCGCCTGGCCGCAGCCGGGCCGGGGGTTGTCAGGTGTTCTGGCCGGTCGGGTGGTGGTGGCGGGTTTTCAGGTTCGTCCAGGCGGCCGAGGCCATCCATATCGCCCGGACGGCCGAACGAGGGACGAGGAGCGCGCGCAGCCGCGCGGGACGGCTCGCGGACGTCCGGAAGAACCTCCCGACCCGGCGCGCGTCGTCGGCGAGGCCCGCCACCGACCGGGGACGGGGAGCGTAGAGAACCTGCTCCACGGCCGCGGCCAGCCGGTGCACCGCCGCCTCGGCCTTCGGGTCCAGTTCCCCGAGCCTGACGATCCGCTCGGCCGCCTTTCTCGGCGTCTGTGACTCCTGCGGCGCGATCCCGTAGTCCCACGCCGTGTCGGTCACCTCCGACCAGGCCCCCAGCGTGTGCGCCGCCACGTCCGCCTCGGAGCGGCCGTGACCGCCGAGCCGGACCTCCCGCACCCGTATCCGCCACAGCATGGGCAGCAGCGCCAGCACCAGCACCAGCAGCCCGGCCAGCGTCAGCCCCACGCTCTTCATCGAGGGCCAGATGTCGTCGTCGGTGCCGACGGCGGCCGACGGGGACTGCCCCGGGCAGGCCGCGAGCTTCCGGAGCTGCGGCGAGCAGCTCTCGCTCGCCGACGGCGCCGCCGAGGGCGCCGCGGACGTCGAGAACGTCGGCTTCGGGGCCGCGGGCTCGATCTCGCCCGGCGTGTTCGTCTGGGTGTACGACGGCACCGAACCCCGGCTCGGGGTCGGCTCGAAGCGGGTCCAGCCCACGCCCTCGAAGTACAGCTCGGGCCAGGCGTGCGCGTCCCGCAGCCCGACCGCCATCGAACCGTCCGCCTGCGGGGTCCCCGAGGTGAAGCCGACCGCGACGCGGGCCGGAATCCCGAGGGTGCGCGCCATCGAGGCCATCGCGAAGGAGAAGTGGACGCAGAAGCCCTCCTTCTCCTTCAGGAAGTTCGCGATCGCGGTGGAGCCACTGCCGGCCTGCACCTGGGTGTTGTAACGGAAGTCGCCGCTGACCGCGAAGTAGTCCTGGAGCTTGACCGCCTGCTCGTAGTGGTTGGCCGAGCCCGCGGTGACCTTGCGGGCCGTCTTCGCCACGATCGCGGGCAGCGACTCCGGAACCTTGGTGTACTCGCGCTTCATCGCGGGCGAGGCCTCCGGAGCGCTCGCGAGCTGCTGCGCCGTCGGCTCCACCATCAGGCTGGTGACCTCGTACCGCGCGCCACGCGTGTTCTGCCCGTGGTCGCCGACGAGCGTGCGCCCCACGGGTTCGTACCGCCAGCTCCCCTTGATGTCCACGTTGCTGGCCGGATACGGCATCGGCAGCCAGTCCTGCGCGTACCAGTCGGCCGCCGCGATCTGGGTCCGGATCGTCGCCCGCTTGACCTCGCCCGACAGCCCGACCGGCGTCGGGAACGTCTTCGGCACGTCCACGATGTGCCGCTGCGCCGGCTTCCACGCGGTGCCGTCGAAGTCGTCCAGCGAGACGATCCGCAGGTACAGGTTCTGGGTGTCCCCCGTGTTCGTGCGGTACGTCATGACCGTGCGGTCCTCGTCCACGTTCAGGCTGTCGCGGAGCGAGACCAGCGGGTTCACCGCGGCGATCGTGCCGCCGTCTCCGGTGCCGTTGCCTATGCCCCGGCCCGCTCCGTCCAGCAGACCGCCGTCGAGCGAGGGCAGCGCGAACGGCACGAACAGGGCGACGCCCAGCACGACCAGGCCGATCCGCCGACCGGTGCGGACAGGTGCGACGACACCGCTCGCGGACTCCGGTCCCGGCCCGCGGGCCGCTCCGCCGAAGACCCGGCCCCACTGCGAGAGCCGGTCCCGGCTCTCGGCCAGCAGCAGCATCAGATAGCCGGCGGCCGCGAGCAGGAACCACAGCCAGGCCGCGCCGCCGCTGGACAGGCCCGCGGCGACCGAGTACAGGGCGAGCAGCGGAAGGCCGGCGGGCGCGGCGCTGCGGTAGGTCACCGCGAGGGTGTCCACCGCGAGGCCGATCACCAGGACACCGCCGACCACCATCAGCCGGATCCCGTCCGACAGCGGAGCGGGGATCGAGTATCTGCCGACGTCGTCGGCGCCCGCCTGGAGCAGTGCCGAGAAGTGCTGGAAGGCCTCGGGACCGGGGACGATCCCGGCGAGGGCCTGGCCCCGGGCGAAGACCAGCGTCAGCATCATCAGCGTCACCAGCGCCTGTGCCGCCACGGTCAGCGGCCGGGCCAGCGGGACCCGCCGGGTCAGCGCGCCGACACCGGTCTGCACGGCCAGCAGGAACGCCGCCTGGAAGATCCACGTCGCCGGGCTCACCAGCGGCAGCAGCGCGCACGACGTCATCAGTGTGGCCGCCGCCGCGTACAGCGCCAGCCTGGCCCGCCCGCTCATGCGCCACCACCCCCCGCGGTAGTCCCCGTCGACGCCGCATACGTGCGCCGGCGGTCCGCCTCACGCCACAGGTCGGCGAGCGACGCCCCCCGCGGCACCGTCACGGCGGTCCAGCCCGCCTCGCGCAGCATGCGCAGCGGGTCCGTGCGTTCGTCCAACGGGCCAGGCACCTCGGTCGGTTCCCGGACCCAGGACTCGCTGTCGAGCAGGAACGCGACGGCCCCGCCGCTGCGCTGGCGCATCTTGCCGAGCACGGTCGCCTGCTCCTCGTCGAGATCGCCGAGGAAGGCGATCAGCAGTCCTTCGTTCCCGCCGCGCAGCACCTCGTAGGCGCGGGAGAGCCCCGTGCCGTCCGAGTGGTCGACGACGGCGAGCGTGTCCATCATCATCCCGGCCGCGTCCGCCGATCCCTGGCTCGTGCCCGCGAACCCCTCGGCGCCCTCGCCGGGCACCGAGCTGCCGGTGTCCGTCAGAAGGCGCACCGAGAAGCCCCGTTCGAGCATGTGCAGCAGCGTGGAGGCCGTTCCCGAGACGGCCCACTCGAAGGCCGAGTCGGGGCCCGCGCCCTGGAAGGCGATGCCCCGGGTGTCCAGCAGTACGGTGCAGCGGGAGCGCTGGGGCTGTTCCTCGCGGCGGACCATCAGCTCGCCGTAGCGGGCGGTCAGCCGCCAGTGCACGCGGCGCAGGTCGTCGCCGTGGCGGTACCCGCGCGGAATGATGTCGTCCTCGCCGGCCAGGGCGAGAGAGCGCTGCCGCCCGTCGCCGTACCCCTGCGCCTCACCGGTCAGCCGCACCGGTGGCAGCGCCTCCACGCGCGGTATGACGGTCAGGGTGTCGTACGCCGAGAAGGAGCGGGTCAGCTCGCACATCCCGAACGGGTCGGTCAGCCGCAGCTGCAACGGGCCCAGCGGATAGCGGCCGCGCAGGTCCGAGCGCACGCGGTAGGACACCTCGCGGCGGCCGCCCGCCTCGACCCGGTCCAGCACGAAGCGGGGGCGCGGACCGAGGACGTAGGGCACCTTGTCCTGGAGCATCAGCAGACCCGTGGGCAGCCGCGAGATGTTGTCCATGCGCAGATGCACGCGGGCCTCGGAGCCCGCGGGCACCCGCCCGGGGGAGAGCCTGCGGCTGCCCGAGACCCGGTAGCGGGTGCGGTACAGGACGGCCGCGCAGACCAGCGGCAGCACCGCGAGGAGCAGGCC
Source organism: Streptomyces sp. NPDC059371 (assembly GCF_042751995.1). Classification (NCBI taxonomy): domain Bacteria; kingdom Bacillati; phylum Actinomycetota; class Actinomycetes; order Kitasatosporales; family Streptomycetaceae; genus Streptomyces; species Streptomyces sp. NPDC059371. The sequence goes on from NZ_JBHYXD010000005.1 coordinate 173,049, forward strand.
GACCCGGAGCAGCTCGCTCTGCCCGAGGACGTACGCGCAGATCGCGGCGGCCACTCCCGCGGCCAGGAACGAGCGGCCGCGCGTGGTGAGACCGGCGAGCGCGGTGCGCAGCCCGCCCTTGTCCTCGGCGGTGTGGCCCGCGCTCGCCTCTGTCATCACAGCCTCCGGGGCGGCTGCTGACCGTACGTGGGCGCGCCCCTGCCCATCGAGAGGCCGGACTGCTGGGGAGCGGCGGGCACCGGGGTGCGCTGGATGATCTCCTGGACGACCTGCTCGGACGTACGGCGGTTCAACTGCGCCTGTGCCGTGGGCAGCAGGCGGTGGGCGAGGACCGCGACGGCGAGGGCCTGCACGTCGTCCGGCAGCGCGTACTCCCGGCCGCTGAGAGCGGCGGACGCCTTCGCCGCGCGCAGCAGATGCAGCGTGGCACGCGGTGACGCGCCGAGTCTCAGGTCGGGCTGGGTACGCGTGGCCGACACCAGGTCCACCGCGTAGCGGCGCACCGGGTCGGCGACATGGACCGTGCGGACCGCGTCGATCAGCTTCACGATGTCGTGCGCGTGGGCGACCGGCTGGAGGTCGTCCAGCGGGCTCGCGCCGCCGTGGATGTCCAGCATCTGCAGTTCGGCTTCCGCGCTGGGGTAGCCGATGGAGACACGGGCCATGAAGCGGTCGCGCTGGGCCTCCGGCAGAGGGTAGGTGCCCTCCATCTCGACCGGGTTCTGGGTGGCCACCACCATGAACGGACTGGGCAGCTCGTAGGTCTGCCCGTCGATGGTGACCTGGCGCTCCTCCATCGACTCCAGGAGCGCGGACTGCGTCTTGGGCGAGGCGCGGTTGATCTCGTCGCCGATCACGATCTGCGCGAAGATCGCGCCCGGCTTGAACTCGAAGTCCCGGCGCTGCTGGTCCCAGATCGACACACCCGTGATGTCCGAGGGCAGCAGGTCGGGTGTGAACTGGATGCGCCGTACCGAACAGTCGATGGAACGCGCCAGCGCCTTGGCGAGCATGGTCTTGCCGACGCCGGGGACATCCTCGATCAGAAGATGGCCCTCGGCCAGCAGCACGGTCAGCGAAAGCCGTACGACCTCAGGCTTGCCTTCGATCACTCCTTCCACCGAACTGCGGACACGCTCCGCAGTGGCGGTCAGATCCGTGAGGCTCGCACGATCGTCATAGGTCGTCACCCGGCCCTCCTAGGCCCTTTCGGGCCGACGCCCTGTGCGGACCGGCCCACCCCGAAACACGGGCACCACGCGCGAAAGGTTCCGCGTGACGCCACACCCGCATTCTTGTTGCCGTTACCGGTTCGTGTCATCCGCCTGTGGACAAGTGGCCGCGATATGTCAGTTCTTACGGCTCTTTGGGCACCGGGCGGCCGGGGTTTTTTGTGCAGAGAGGGTCCCACGAGCTGCGGAGGGCCGGCGACCGGGGCTCCTGCGGGCCAGGGTCAGGAGGGGTCGATCTCCCGCAGCAGGCCGGTCGTGACGTCGAAGACGAAGCCGCGTACGTCGTCGGTGTGCACCAGGAACGGGGAGGTGCGCACGCGCTGCATCGACTGCCGTACGTCCTGGTCGACGTCCCGGAAGGCCTCGACCGCCCACGCGGGGCGCTGGCCGACCTCCATCTCCAGGTCGTGCCGGAACTCCTCCGTGAGGGACTCCAGGCCGCAGCCGGTGTGGTGGATGAGGGCCACGCTGCGGGTGCCGAGGGCGCGCTGGCTGATGGTGAGCGAGCGGATCACGTCGTCGGTGACCACGCCGCCCGCGTTGCGGATGGTGTGACAGTCGCCCAGCTTCAGGCCGAGCGCGGCGTGCAGGTCGAGGCGGGCGTCCATGCACGCGACGACGGCGACCCGCTGCACGGGACGGGCGTCCATCCCCGGGTCGGCGAAGGCGGCGGCGTATTTCCCGTTCGCGTCCACGAGGCGGTCGGTGACCGAGCGCTCCATGTCTATGGCGTCTTCGGGCTCGGTGGGAACGGATGCGGAAGTCGTCATACCTGCGACGTTACTGGTCACGCTTGGGCGAGGCCCGTTGTGAGAGGGGACAAAGAATGTCATCGCGGCTTGTTGTGAGGTAATCCACACGGGCGGTGACGGCCTGCCCGTTCGGGTGATTCTTCCGGATCCGCGGCTTCGGTCCGAGCGTCGTCCGCGACGCGCATGCCGGTTGGTTGACCGCGAGACACCGTGGACTAAAGTGACGCGAAGCGGGAGGCGAGGCTCTCCCCGCTGCACTGTTTTCCCCAGGAGACCCGGCGACTTTCCGGAGTTTCCCCGCGTGCGCGGCGCGTACGTACGGCTCGGCCTCCTCCCGCTCCCGGTCGGCCGACGCCCTTCATCCGGCGACGGCGGGCCTCCCCTTCCCGAGCGGGTGGGGACCCGGCGGTGCGTAGGGCCGCGCCGGACCTGAGAGGGCCCGGAATGAAAGGGCGCGAAGCGCTTCCCGACGAGGGTGACAGCGGGCGACCGGAGGGGCAGAGCCGACACGTCCCGGTGATGCTCGACCGGTGCCTGGACATGCTGGCCCCGGCCCTCACCGAGCCGGGAGCCGTGGTCGTCGACTGCACACTCGGACTCGGCGGTCACAGCGAGGCACTGCTGACCCGGTTCCCCGGAGTGCGGCTCGTCGCCCTGGACCGGGACAAGGAGGCACTGCGCCTCTCCGGAGAGCGGCTCGCCCCCTACGGCACCCGCGCCGACCTGGTGCACGCCGTCTACGACGAACTCCCCGACGTGCTCGACCGCCTCGGCGTCCCGCGCGTCCAGGGCGTCCTGTTCGACCTCGGCGTCTCCTCCATGCAACTCGACGAGGCCGACCGGGGATTCGCCTACTCCCAGGACGCCCCGCTCGACATGCGCATGGACCAGACGACCGGCATGAGCGCCGCCGAGGTCCTCAACACCTACCCGCCGGGCGAACTGGTGCGGATCCTGCGGGCGTACGGCGAGGAGAAGCAGGCCAAGCGGATCGTCTCCGCGGTCGTGCGCGAGCGCGAGAAGGAGCCCTTCACCAACAGCGCGCGGCTCGTCGAACTCATCCGGGACGCGCTGCCCCAGGCAGCCAAGCGCACCGGCGGCAACCCCGCCAAGCGCACCTTCCAGGCGCTGCGCATCGAGGTCAACGGCGAACTGAGTGTCCTGGAGCGGGCGATTCCCGCGGCCGTGCAGGCGCTCGCCGTCGGCGGCCGGATCGCCGTTCTGTCGTACCACTCGCTGGAGGACCGGCTGGTCAAGCAGGTGTTCGCGGCCGGCGCCGCCAACACCGCGCCGCCCGGACTGCCGGTCGTCCCCGAGCGCTACCAGCCCCGGCTCAAGCTCCTCACCCGCGGTGCCGAACTTCCCACCGAGGAGGAGGTCGCCGAGAACCGGCGGGCCGCTCCCGCCCGGCTGCGGGGAGCAGAGCGCATCCGCGAGGAATCGGCCGAGTAGGCGCGGGGAGAAGGAGAGGCCGTGAGGCGGAAACCCGGACCCGTGCGACGCCCCGGGCCCCGGGGGCCCCCCCCCCCCCGCGGGGGGGGCCGCGACAAAGGGCCCCCCCCCGCCCCCCCGCGCCCCGCCCACAAAACCCGGAGGAGGTGGTGTAA